>NZ_JBSGZJ010000565.1:0-4104 GCF_053610925.1 Streptomyces sp. NPDC054847
GGTGTGCGGCGTGCGCGGCGGCGGCCTCGTTCTCGCGGTCCTCGCCGACCCGGCCGCCGACCACTCCGTATCCGTAGACGGCGGCGTGTTCCGCCGCGAGCGCGGCCTGGAGGGCCTCGAGCTCGCGCGCCGTGTCGCCCCGTGGGTCGAGCGTGGTCAACGCGGGTCCCCCTTCGTCAGCAGGTACGCATGCCCGGCGCCGGCCGCGGCGACGGAGGCCAGCAGACGTGCGAGCTCCGGGTCCGCGTCAGCGAGGGCGGCCGTGTGGCTGTCGGAGGTGCGGCGCTCCGCCGCGGCCAGCGCCTTGAGCGCGGCGGCGGGGTCCTCCGGGACGGAGCCGGCCGCGGTGGTGGACGGCGTGACCGGGGGAGCGGTGGACGGCGTGACGGACGGCGAGGGAGCGGCGGACGTCTGCCCGGGCCGGCCGCCGGCGAGTGCCACGGCGTGCGCGGCGACCGCGGTACGCAGCGGTGTCAGCCGTTCGGCGAGCTCCGGGTGGCGGGCGATGACCGCGTCGTACTCGTCGCCGAGCGCCGTGCTCCCGGCCGCGAGCCGTGCCCGCAACGCCGCCTGCGCGCGAGCCGGGTCCGCGGAACGGCCGGACGGGCGCCGCGTCGCGGGGGAGTCGCTCGAACAGCCCGTCAACATGGCGGCAGCGGCCGCCCCCGTCGCCAACAGCGCACGTCTGCGTGTCGTCCCCGTGCGCCCCACGCGTGTCTCCTCGGGCTCGCAGTGATCATCGCCGCAGGCGAGCGTACCTGCGGCTCCCGGGCGGGTGGACGGCAACACCCTCCGCGACCGGATACCCTTTCTTCGACACGCGACGATCCCACAACAGCACACGCGGCCGAGGAGTCACCCGGATGAGCACCACCCAGAGCGAGAGGCTGCGCGGGCTGCTTGAGCCGCTCGTCAGCGCCGCGGAGCTGGATCTGGAAGAGATCGAGATCTCCCGGGCGGGCCGGCGCCGCATGCTGAGGATCACCGTCGATTCCGACGAGGGCGTGGAACTGGACGCCTGTGCCGAGCTGAGCCGCGCGATCTCCGAGAAGCTCGACGAGACGGATGCGATGGGCGAGGACGAGTACGTCCTCGAAGTCAGCTCCCCCGGCGCCGACCGGCCGCTGACCGAGCGCCGTCATTTCGTGCGCGCCACCGGCCGCCTGGTCAAGCTGCAGCTGAAGGAGGGCGGGGACCTGGTGGCCCGCCTCCTGACCGTGGACGACGAGGGACTCGACCTCGAGGTGCCCGGTGTGAAGGGGCGCAAGCCCACCGCCCGCCGGGTGGCCTTCGACGACATCGTGAAGGCCCGCGTGGAGATCGAGTTCAACCGCAAGGACAAGAAGGAAGAGGAGGCGTAGCCGTGGACATCGACGTGAAGCTCCTGAAGGGCCTGGCCCAGGAGAAGGAGATCGCCTTCGACCTGCTGGTCGAGGCCATCGAGTCGGCCCTCCTCATCGCGTACCACCGCACCGAGGGCAGTCGCCGCCACGCCCGTGTGGTGCTCGACCGGAACACCGGTCACGTGACCGTGTGGGCCAAGGAGGACCCGGCCGATCTGGAGGAGGGGCAGGAGCCGAAGGAGTTCGACGACACTCCCTCCGACTTCGGCCGGATCGCCGCCACCACGGCCCGCCAGGTCATCCAGCAGCGGCTGCGTGACGCGGAGAACGACGTCACCTTCGGCGAGTACGCCCGCCGTGAGGGCGACATCGTCGCGGGCATGGTCCAGCAGGGCAAGGACCCAAAGAACGTCCTGGTGAGGCTGGACGACAAGCTCGAGGCGATCCTGCCGGTGCAGGAGCAGGTCCCCGGCGAGGAGTACACGCACGGTCTGCGCCTGCGCACCTACGTGGTGCGCGTGGCCAGGGGTGTGCGCGGACCCTCGGTCACCCTGTCCCGTACCCACCCGAACCTGGTGAAGAAGCTCTTCGCGCTGGAGGTTCCGGAGATCGCCGACGGCAGTGTCGAGATCGCCGCGATCGCCCGCGAGGCCGGCCACCGCACCAAGATCGCCGTCCGCTCGACCCGCTCCGGCCTGAATCCCAAGGGCGCCTGCATCGGCCCGATGGGCAGCCGTGTGCGTAATGTCATGGCCGAGCTGCACGGCGAGAAGATCGACATCGTGGACTGGTCCGACGACCCGGCGGAGATGGTGGCGAACGCCCTGTCGCCCGCACGGGTCAGCAAGGTGGAGGTCGTCGACCTCGGCGCCCGCTCCGCCCGGGTGACGGTCCCGGACTACCAGCTGTCGCTGGCGATCGGCAAGGAGGGGCAGAACGCCCGCCTGGCCGCCCGCCTGACCGGCTGGCGCATCGACATCCGGCCCGACACCGAGCAGGGCCCCGACCAGGGCTGAGGAATGGGCAGGGGCCGAATCCCGTTGCAGTGAGGACGGGAGCCGACCAAGATCTCACAAGGATCAGGACAACAACCGTTCGATTTTTGCCCCCAAGGGGTGAGGTCGGTGCGGGGAGGTAGACTTAACCGTGTCTGGCCGGACGCATGCCCGCGTGTGCCCTGAGCGAACCTGTGTGGGATGCCGGGAGCGAGCGGCCAAGAGCGATCTGCTGCGGATCGTGGTGATCGAGGGCGAGTACGTCCCCGATGATCGCGGTACGCTGCCCGGCCGGGGTGCGTACGTGCACCCCGCCTTGGTCTGTTTCGACCTGGCGGTCCGCCGCCGGGCGTTCCCGAGGGCCTTCCGGGCCCAGGGACCGCTCGATACCGCCGCAGTGCGGCGGTATGTCGAGCAGGCAGCACCGTAAGAGAAAGAAGTACGGCACGGATACCCCCGTGCGGTCAGGTACCTCGCGAGTTGGAAGTAGGTCGAGATTGCGATGAGCACTCGATGAGTACGCGATGAGTACGCCCATGAAGTAGCGACGGTCCGGCGGTAACCCGGACCTAAAAGGAGCGAAGTGGCTAAGGTCCGGGTATACGAACTCGCCAAGGAGTTCGGCGTAGAGAGCAAGGTCGTCATGGCCAAGCTCCAAGAACTCGGTGAATTCGTCCGTTCGGCGTCCTCGACGATCGAGGCGCCGGTTGTACGCAAACTGACTGATGCACTGCAGGGGCCCGGCGGCAACGCCGGCAAGTCCGCTGCGAAGCCTGGCGCGCCCCGCAAGGCGACGCCTTCGAAGCCTGCCGCGCCCTCGGCGCAGGCGGGACGTTCTGCTGCCCCCAAGCCCGGCGCACCGGCCCCCAAGCCGGCCCCGGCGAGCAGCACCCCCTCCTCCGCGGCCCCGGGTCCGGGACCGCGTCCGACACCGGGTCCCAAGCCCGCGCCGGCCAAGCCCGCCCCGGCGGCTCCGGTGCCCGCTGCCGAGTTCTCGGCCCCGGCTCCGGCCCAGCCCGCCGCACCGCAGGCCCCGCGTCCCGCGGGTGCCACCCCCGGTCCGCGCCCCGCCCGTCCGGCTCCGGCCGGCGGACAGCGTGACGGCGGTCAGCGTGACGGCGGCCGTGGCGGCGAGCGTCCGGCGCGTCCCGCCGGCGGCCAGGGCGCCCCGCGTCCCGGTGGTCGTCCGGCCGGTCCCCGTCCGGGCAACAACCCGTTCACGTCCGGTGGCTCCACCGGCATGGCGCGTCCGCAGGCGCCCCGTCCGGGTGGCGCACGTCCCGGCCCCGGTGGCCCCGGCGGCGCCGTTCCCGGCGCTCCGCGTCCGCAGGGCGGCCCCGGTGGCGCCCCGCGTCCGCAGGGCCAGGGCGGTGCCCGCCCGACCCCCGGCGGTATGCCTCGTCCGCAGGCCCCGCGTGCCGGTGCTCCCGGTGGCGCGCCCGGCGGTAACCGTCCGAACCCCGGCATGATGCCGCAGCGTCCTGCTGCCGGTCCCCGTCCTGGTGGCGGCCCCGGTGGCGGCGGTCGCGGTCCCGGCACGGGCGGCGCAGGCCGTCCCGGCGGTGCCGGTCGTCCCGGTGGTGGCGGCGGCTTCGCCGGTCGTCCCGGCGGTGGCGGCGGCGGTCGTCCCGGTGGCGGCGGCGGCTTCGCCGGTCGTCCCGGCGGCGGTGGCCCCGGCGGCGGTGGCGGCGGCGGCCTCGGAGGGACGGCCCTCCGGCGCGCCCTCGGGGGTGCCGGAGGGGGTGCCTGCGGGGACGCCCTCGGGC
>NZ_JBSGZJ010000566.1:0-563 GCF_053610925.1 Streptomyces sp. NPDC054847
GGACGCCTCCCGCGCGGCACCGGCACGTCCGGGCACGAGTCCGTCCGGGGAACGCAATCCCCCCGGACCCGCGAAAGGCAATCTTTCCAAAAGCGTCACAGGTGCTGCGCACCGCCTCCTGGAGCCGCCGTTAGCGTTGCTCGCCGACCGGCCCAAGCACGCTCACGTGAACAGGTCGCCGATGTCCTTGGCGGCGTAGTCAGCACAGGAAGAAGCACATGGACTACTGCTCCTCATGCCGTCGGCACCTCAACGGCGCCCTGGTGTGCCCCGGCTGCGGCGCGTACGCCCCCGACATAGCCCCGCCCGCGCACCCCGCGGGGGCCACGGCGGCAACGGCCGCCACGACCTGGGAGCCGTACGGGGCGGAGGAGTTCCCCGCCCGGCCGGAGGCCGCCCCGGTCACCGACCAGACGTTCGCGCGCGCGTTCCGGCGCGGCCTGCTGACCAACCTGCTCAACCCCAAGATCGCTCTCTTGTATGCCGCTCTGCTGCCCCAGTTCATGGACCCGCAGGCCGGCCCCGGCTGGGCGCAACTGCTCCAGCTCGGCGGGGTGCAGATC
>NZ_JBSGZJ010000566.1:573-4086 GCF_053610925.1 Streptomyces sp. NPDC054847
CGCCGGCACGTCCACCGGACAGGGCCGTGCCGCCCGGCGGCGGCAACTGGCCCGCTGGAAGAAGAACAAGCGGCGGGCCGCCGCGGGCACGGCGCTCGCGATCGTCGGCGGCGCGCTGACGATCGCCGCGCTGCCCACCGACTCCGGGAAGGGCGGCGCGAGCGCGGCCGCCGCACCGGACCCGGTGGTCCCCGACGAGGCCCGGAAGAGCCGGCCCGTCGCGGCCCACGCACAACCGGGAGAACGCGCCACGAGGTCTCCCGAGCCACGGCCGTCCGAGACCTCCGCCCCGCGGACCGCGCCGGCTTCGTCGGCTCCCACCGCGGCGCCCGACCGGGCCGTGCCGGCGCACACCGTGTCCGCCGCCCCCGAGGCCCCGCAGGCCCGTCCGACCAAGGCCCCCGCCCCGCCGGTCACCGAGCCGGCGACCACGGCGCCCACCGTACGGCCTACCCCCACCGCGCCCGCCACATCGGGCTCCGGGGCCGACGAGCCGCAGACCCGGCCGGCCGACACGGCGACGACCTCCCCGACCGAGGTGTGCCTGCTCGTCCTCTGCCTCGGCTGACCCGGAGCCTTCCGCCGGGCGTCACATGCCGGGGCTGCCGCCTCGGTAGTGGCCGAGCGTCAGGGCGAGCTGCTGCGACCACTCCCGGAGCGTCTTCTGACGGCCGGCGCCGACCCGGCACTCATGGAACACGCCGTTCCGGTGCGTCACTCCGACCAGCAGGCACAGACCGCGGACGGTGTGGTGGACGGCGTGGACGTCCTGCCAGGCGAAGTCGGTGACGACGTCCCGCTGGTCGAAGGAGACGCCCACCGCGTCGACGAGAACCGCGTTGTCCGCGTCGGCGGCGACGAACTCGGGCCCCTGCGGCGCCGCCGGGTAGGCGGGCGGCGCGGGCGGCCCCAGGGGGTACGCAGTCGGAGCGGCCGGGTACGCGGCCGGGGCCGGCGGACTCCCGGGGTAGGCGGGCGGGGCAGCCGGGTACGCGGCCGGGGCCGGCGGGCCCGCGGGATACGCGGGCGCCACCGGCGGGAACCCCGGCCGGGCCTGCGTCAGCGGGACCGTCGCGTGCGGCCGGTCCGGGTCCCATCCGGGAAGCAGGGCCGCCATCGCCCGGCGCAGCTCGTCCTCGGAACGGACGTCGTACAGCGGCATCAGCGCGGGGCCGGACCCGAACTGCCAGACGGCGCCTGTCCGCTTCACGACGAGGTCGGGCCCGTTGCCGTACGTCATCGCGGACGTGTCCCCGTCCAGGTACGCGTCCGGCTGGGCGCTGACCGAATAGGCGTACCCGATGTCAGTGATCCGCCGCTCGGCATGCCGTGGGCCGTACCTGCCGCGGACCCAGTCACGCACCTGTTCGTATGTCAGCACCCGCCGACTCTAGTCCCGGCGGCGCGGCGACGGCGAAGCCCGTCCTCGAGGCACCGGTCCGAGAGCATCCGCACAGGAGGACAAGGAGGGCCGGCCGACCGAACAGCCCCTCGCGCAGGGCAGGTTGGTTGAACTGTCGGATGCGGTGACGCACACTTCTGCTGTCGCGACGGGGGGAGCGGTGCCATGACGGGGATCGACGACGGGGTGCGGCTTCTGCCGCTGAGCGGTGACGATCCGCGGCGGCTGGGCCGCTACCGGCTGCTGCACCGGCTCGCGTCCGGCGGTATGGGCCGTGTCTATCTGGCACGGGGCCCCGCTCAGAAGCTCGTCGCCGTCAAGACGCTCCTCGCCGAGGGCACCGTCAGCGATGTCGACCGGCGCCGGTTCGAGCGGGAGGTGCGGCTCGCCCAGCGCATCGACAGCGACCACACGGCCAAGGTCATCGACGCCGACCCGGCGGCCGAGCGGCCCTGGATGGCGATCGAGTACATCGCCGCGCCCTCGCTCGCCGAACTGGTGTCACGAGCCGGTACGCTGCCCGCCTCCGCCGTTCGATGGGTCGCGGCCGGCACCGCGCACGCGCTGGTCGCCCTGCACCGGGAGGAGATCGTCCACCGGGACGTCAAACCGCAGAACATCCTGCTGCCGTTGAACGGCCCGCGCCTGATCGACTTCGGCATCTCCCACGCCAACGACATCACCCGCACCACCCTGACGCTCGGCACCATCGCCTTCACCTCGCCCGAGCAGGCGCGCGGCGAACCGTCGACCACAGCCTCCGACGTGTACTCGCTGGGCGCCACCCTCTTCCATCTCACGGTCGGCCGCCCGCCCTACCCGGAGGGCGAGGACACCCTGCGGCTGCTGGTGAGGGTGCAGCGGGGCGAACTCGACGCGACCGGGCTCGGCAAGGAGCTGAAGCCGCTGATCCTGCCCTGCCTCGCGGCGGACCCGGCCGAGCGGCCGAGCCCGCAGGACGTGCTGGAGCTGTTCCTGGCGGAGCTGGAGCGCCGGCCGACGTCGACGAGCGGAGCCCGCTGGCTGCCGCCGCGGTGGACCTCGATCATCAGGGCCTACGAGCAGCAGGGCGACGAACTGCGCCGCGGCGGTGAGGACACGGCAGCCCCCTCGCCCGCACCGCCCGACGCCCCGACCGTCGACCAGCGCACCCGTGCCGTGCCCCCTCCGGACGCGACCCGCGTCTACACACAGACCCGCGAGGCACGGCTGCAGCGTGCGGAAAGGGCGCGGGCGGACCGGGAGGCACGGGCCGCCCGGACACGGGAGGCGGGCGCCCGGGCCGCGGCGGAGGCCCGCGGGCGGCAGACCCGCGGTGCGGCGGCTCCCGCCCGGGCGGCGAGCGGGCGCACGGTCCCGGCGCCTGCCGGGAACCCGCCCGAGGCGAACGCCCCCGGTGCCTCCAAGGGCTCCGGCCTCGTTTCCTTCTTCGGCCGGGTGGTCCTCGGCATCATCGGGGTCGTCTTCTTCTTCAACTACATCGCGCCCGCTTTGTTCGACAACTCAGGGAGCGGCTCGGGGACGTCGGGCTCCCCCTCGTACCGCTACACACCACCGCCCACGCCCACCCGTACCCCGAGCGCGGAGGACCGCGTCTTCGCCGCGGTGCGCGGCGGCGACTGCCTCAGCGCGTACAACAACGGCGGTGGATGGAGCACCCCGCTGCCGGTCCGGGTCGATTGCGACGCCGGGGACGCGTACGTGCGCGTCGACTCGGTCACCGACTCGGTGAGCGACTGCCCCCGAGGGCCGGGCAGGCACCTGTGGGCCCGTTTCCTGCAGGCCGACCTGAAGAGCCGGGTGCTCTGCGTGAGCCGTCAATTCCGCAAAGGCCAGTGCTTCGTGGCCGAGCGGTCCGGCGACAACATCACGGACGCCGAGGTGATGGGCATCTGGAACTGCAGCGCGGACAAGGTGCCCAAGGGGTACAACGAGGTGCTCCAGATCACCGGCTACTACAAGAAGACGTCCAACTGCCGCGAGGGCGCCTACGACCGGAACATCTACTGGTCGTGGGACGTCGACGACGGCAGGAGCACGATCTGCGTGACAAGCGCCTGACCCCGGCAGACAGGCGGGGCCGGACGGCCGGACGCGCGTCTGTCCGCACG
>NZ_JBSGZJ010000567.1:0-4053 GCF_053610925.1 Streptomyces sp. NPDC054847
GCGACAGGGGCGGTGTCGGCCGCGGCGGGCACGGACAACGGCAGCCCGCCCGGGCGGGCCCTGCCGCAGCGCCGGGCGGTGCTTGCCGCGCGTACACGACCCTCAGGGCCGGCCGGCGGCCTTCCGTAGCCGGCCGTACTCCTCGGCCATCGCCTGGAGCGTCCAATGGGCATTGAGCCCACTGGGGTTGGGCAGCACCCACACCCGCGCGCCGCCGATCGTCCGTTCCTGCGGCCCGATCCGGGCGGCCCGCTCCCCGAACGCCGTGCGGTAAGCGGTCACGCCCACCACGGCCAGCCACCGCGGCTCCAGCCGCTCCACCTTCGCGGCCAGCAGCCGGCCGCCCTCGCGGAATTCCTCGTCGCTCACCTCGTCGGCCCGGGCGGTCGTGCGTGCCACCACGTTGGTGATGCCGAGTCCGTAGTCGAGGAGCTCACGCTGCTCCGACGGCAGCAGCCGCCGCGGCGTGAACCCCGACAGGTGCAGCACCGGCCAGAAACGGTTGCCGGGGCGGGCGAAGTGATGTCCGGTGGCACCGGACATCAGGCCCGGGTTGATGCCGCAGAACAGCACGGAAAGGCCGTCCGCGACCACGTCGTCGATGACGCGGTCGCGGGCGGCCTCCAGCTCTGCCGGGGTGGGGCGGGTCAGAGGATCGCGCCCGGGGTGTAGGCGGCGGCCTCCGGGTGCTGCTTGGCGATCTCCTCGATCCTGGAGACCACAGCGGTCACCTGGTCGCCGGCGGCACCGGTGAACGACAGCTTGTCCGCCATCAGTTCGTCCAGCTGCGCGCGGTCCAGCGGGATCCGCTCGTCGGCGGCGAGCTTGTCCAGCAGCTCGTTGCGCTCCGCACCCTGCTCCCGCATGGCGAGGGCGGACGCGACCGCGTTCTCCTTGATCGCCTCGTGCGCGACCTCGCGGCCGACTCCGGCACGGACCGCGCCCATGAGGACCTTCGTGGTGGCGAGGAACGGGAGGTAGCGGTCCAGCTCACGGGCGACGACCGCCGGGAACGCGCCGAACTCGTCGAGCACCGTCAGGAACGTCTCCAGCAGCCCGTCGAGCGCGAAGAATGCGTCGGGCAGGGCCACCCGGCGGACCACGGAGCAGGACACGTCGCCCTCGTTCCACTGGTCGCCGGCGAGCTCGCCGGTCATCGAGGCGTAGCCCCGCAGGATGACCATCAGGCCGTTGACGCGCTCGCAGGAGCGGGTGTTCATCTTGTGCGGCATCGCGGACGAGCCGACCTGGCCCGGCTTGAAACCTTCGGTGACCAGCTCGTGCCCGGCCATCAGGCGGATCGTCTTGGCCACCGAAGAAGGCGCCGCCGCCAGCTGCACCAGGGCGGACACGACGTCGTAGTCCAGCGACCGGGGGTAGACCTGGCCCACCGAGGTGAACGCGTGGCCGAAGCCCAGGTGGGCGGCGATGCGCTGCTCCAGCTCGGCCAGCTTCGCGGCGTCGCCGCCCAGCAGGTCGAGCATGTCCTGCGCGGTGCCGACGGGGCCCTTGATGCCCCGCAGCGGGTAGCGGCCCAGCAGGTCCTCGAGCCGCCCGTGGGCGACGAGCAGCTCGTCGGCGGCCGTCGCGAACCGCTTGCCGAGCGTGGTGGCCTGGGCGGCGACATTGTGGGACCGGCCGGCCATGACCAGCTCCGCGTACTCGCCGGAGAGCTTGCCCAGCCGTGCGAGCACGGCGACCGTACGGTCGCGCATCAGCTCCAGCGACAGCCGGACCTGGAGCTGCTCGACGTTCTCCGTGAGGTCACGGGAGGTCATGCCCTTGTGGACGTGCTCGTGGCCGGCGAGGGCGTTGAACTCCTCGATCCGGGCCTTCACGTCGTGGCGGGTGACCTTCTCGCGCTCGGCGATCGACGCCAGGTCGACCTGGTCGAGCACCCGCTCGTAGTCGGCCAGCGCGGCGTCCGGTACCTCGATCCCGAGGTCCTTCTGCGCGCGCAGCACGGCCAGCCAGAGCTGACGCTCCAGCTTCACCTTCTGCTCGGGGGACCAGAGCACGGCGAGCTGCGCGGAGGCGTAGCGGCCGGCAAGAACATTGGGGATGCGAGGCTTCGCAGACACAGCAGTCACGTGTGCAGATTCTACTGTGGGTTTGCGCAGCTCAGCGCCCCGCCCGTGGTTGTAGCTTGCTACGAGGACGTCAGGCGTCGGCCGACGGCGGCCGGAAGGGCTCGTAAGGCAGCAGGTCGGGCCGCTTCGCGGGCCTGCCGTCGCCGGAGGACCGCCCGGTCAGCCGCCGCCCGATCCACGGCCCCAGGTGCCGGCGGGCGAACTGCGCGTCGGCGACCCGCCGCGCCGCCCAGCTCGACCGGAGTGCCGGCGGCAATGGTGCCTGCCAGTCGTCCTCGGCCTCCAGGCCGAGCGTCTGCCAGACCGCCTCCGCGACCCGGCGGTGCCCCTCGGCCGTCAGGTGCAGCCGGTCCACGTCCCACATTCGCTGATCGCCAAGAGCGGCGGAGCCATAGAGGTCGACGACGAGCGCGCCGTGCCGTGCCGCGAGCGAGTCGACATGGGCGAACAGTTCCTCCATCCGCGGACGGAACCGCTCCATCACCGGGCCCTGGCGGCCGGGGCTGCGCATCAGCACCAGCTGCCGGCACGACGGCGCGAGCTTCTCCACCGCCTCCTCCAGGAGATCGCGCACCCGCACCATGTCGCACTTGGGCCGCAGGGTGTCGTTGAGTCCGCCGACGAGGGTGATCACGTCGGCGTTCATCGAGGCGGCGACATCGACCTGCTCGGCGACGATCTGTCCGATCAGCTTGCCGCGCACCGCGAGGTTCGCGTAGCGGAAGCCGGGGGTACGGGCCGCCAGCCGGCCCGCGAGGACGTCCGCCCAGCCGCGGTAGGAGCCGTCGGGGAGCAGATCGGACATGCCCTCCGTGAACGAGTCACCGACCGCGACGTAGCTGGTGTAGTTGGCACTGATCTCCATGGCGCAGCGATCCTACCGTGCGGTAGGGTCCGTCGGTTCCGTACCCGGAGGGGAGCTTTCGTGAGTGACGCGCTGCTCAACGCCCTGGCCGAAGCGCTGGCCGAAGTGGTGACCCTGATCGACACCTGCGACGACGACGTGCTCGACCCGGACACCGCCGTGAAGTGGCTCGAATCCACCGCGTTCCTGCTGGACAGGCTCCCTCCCGCGGACCGCCGCGAGCTCGCGGAACGTGTCCGCGCGGCGGCCGGACGCCACCCGGAAGGCGGCTGGCGCGACGGCCTGCTCCGGGTGCCGGACAGCTTCGGCCTCGACGACGACCAGCACGAGCGGTACTGCGAGTCGATCGCGCGCGTCGTGGCCGACTTCACGGCGGCGGTACGGGACGCGGACCCGGCGACGCCCGTCCCCACCTGCCCCGGCTGGACCCTGGCCGATCTGGTCGCGCACCACGGCACGACGCACCGCTGGGCGGAGCATGTCGTACGCATCCGGGCCGCCGAGCGTGTCCGGGCGCGTGAAGTGCCTCTCGACCTGCCGGACGAGCCGTCGGCGTACCCGCAGTGGATGGCCGGCGCCGCCGAGTCCTCCCTGCGCACCCTGCGCACGGTGGACCCGGACCTTCCGATGTGGTCCTACGGCGCGGACCAGCGCGTCGCCTTCTACCCGCGGCGGCTGCTCTTCGAGGCGGTGATCCACTGCGCCGACGCGCAGCTGGCCCTCGGGCAGGAACCCCGCGTCGAGCCGGGGACGGCGGCGGACGGCATCGCGGAGTTCTTCGAGAACGTGCCCTGTCTCACCTGGGTCACGGAGCGGCTGGCGTCGTCGGCCGGCGGCTCGGTCCGGCTGCTCGCCCGGGACACCGGTGCGGCCTGGACGCTCACGTTCGGCGCCGCCGGCTTCTCGTGGACGGCCACGGCGGAGGCGGCCGACGTCACCGTGACGGCGGACGTGGCCGACCTCCTGCTCCTCGTCTACGGCCGCCGCCGGCCGGACGAGGACCGTTTCACGGTCCGGGGCGGGGGCGCGGTGCTGGACGCGTGGCTGGGCGCCATGGCGATGTAGCCGCTGCGCCGGGCGGTTCCCCTTACCTGCCCC
>NZ_JBSGZJ010000568.1:0-4028 GCF_053610925.1 Streptomyces sp. NPDC054847
CCGCCAGGCGTAGGGGGAGGAGCCCCCGGTTCCGGCCGGCCTGGCCAAGGGCCAAAGCCAGGCTCCTGCACGCGCCTCACGGCGCCGGACCTGTCGTCCCAGGCAGCGCAGCGAACTGTGGGCGTGATCAAGGTGTCGTTCCGTCACCTGATCGGCTCAGCAGGACCTAGAGTGTGCGCGTGACCGAGCAGAATCCCGAACTCATCGCGGGCCGGTACCAACTGGTCGAACGCATCGGCCAGGGCGGTATGGGTCGGGTCTGGCGCGGCCTCGACCAGCAGCTCTTCGGACGCGAGGTCGCCGTCAAGGAGATCCTCTTCCCGCCGGGTATGGACGACGACGACCGTGCCGCGCTGCTCCGGCGGTTCACCGGCGAGGCCCGCGCAGCGGTTACTCTCAGCCACCCCGGGATCATCACCATCCATGACGTCGTGGAGCACCACGGTGCCCCCGTCATCGTCATGGAGTTGATCCGCGGGCAGTCCCTGGCCGCCGCCATCCGCGGCCGGGGCCGGCTGCCCGTGCAGCGGGTGGCCGAGATCGGCGCCGCCATGCTCGACGCGCTGGCCGAGGCGCACGGAGCGCGGATCATCCACCGTGACATCAAGCCGGACAACGTGCTCCTGACCAAGGACCGTGTCGTCCTCACCGACTTCGGTATCGCCCACCTCGCGGACGCCACGACCAAGCTGAGCCACACCGGGATCGTCATCGGCACGCCGCAGTACATGCCGCCGGAGCAGTTGGAGGGCAAGCGCCCGACCCCCGCCAACGACCTGTGGGCGCTGGGCGCCACCCTCTACCACGCCGTCGAGGGGCACCCGCCGTTCGACTCGGAGGGGCTCCACGCCCTCGCCGTGGCCGTGTTCACCCGCCCCCATCGGCCCCCGGTCCACGCCGGCCCGCTGGCGCCCGTACTGGACGCGCTCCTCACCAAGGACCCGGCGCAGCGCGTGGGCGCCGCGGAAGCGGCCGAGATGCTGGCGTCGGTGCTGCGGTCCTCCCCGCCCCGGGCCGACTCGTCCGCCGCGCCCGAACCCGAGCCCGCTCCCACACCCACGCCCGGTACGGGGGCGACCCCCGTACCGGCACCGGACGCGGCGGAGCACGGTTCCGCTTCGACCGCGCCGGAGCAGGCACCATCGACGACGCCGTCCCCGCGGACCCCCACCGTCCTGGACTCCGGGTCCGCGGCCGGCAGCCCGCGGCGCCCCGTGCCGGACCGGCCGACCGGCCCGCCCGCGCCCGAGTCCCCGGCCGAGGGCCCGGTCACGCTCGGGGCGACGCCCGAGATGAAGCACGCCGGGCGGGTGTCCGCCCGGCGGCGGGCCCTCACCCGGCGCTCCGTGGTCCTGGGCACGGCGCTGGCCACGCTCGCCGCGGGCTCCGTCCTGACCTGGACCCTCACCCGGGACGATGACACACCCGGCGGCGGGGCGGCCGGCAGCGGCTCGGGAGCCTCCTCGGTCACGGTGGTGATCGGGGTGGACGCACCGCTCAGCGGCGGGCTGTCCTCGATGGGCGTCGGTATCAGGAACTCGGCCGACCTGGCGGCCAGGACCGCCAACGAAACCCGGCACGTCCCCGGGGTGAACTTCGAGATCAAGGCCTTGGACGACGAGGCCGTCCCCGCCCAGGGCGGGTCCAACGCCGCCCAATTCGTGTCCGACGAGAAGGTGCTGGGAGTCGTCGGACCTCTCAACTCCAGCGTCGCCAAGGCACTGGTGCCACCGCTCGCGCGGGCGGACATGGTCAACGTGTCACCGGGCAACACCGACCCCGTGTTGACGATGGGCCCCGACTGGGCCTCGGGCACCAAGACCCGTCCGCACTCCACCTACTTCCGTACCGTCCCCACGGACGTCGACCAGGGGCCGTTCGCCGCCCGGTACCTGCATGGCGAGGCGAAGAAGACCGAGCTCTACGTGGTCGACGACGCGAGCGCCTACGGCGCCGCTCTCACTTCCGGCTTCACGGCGGAGTTCACGAAGCTCGGCGGGACCGTCGTCGGCACCGAGCAGGTCGACCCCGCGGAACGCGCCTTCGCGGGCCTCGCCGAGAGGGTCCGGTCCTCGGGCGCGGACGCCGTCTACTTCGGTGGCTACTACGACACCGCGGCGCCGCTCTCTCAGCAGCTCAAGCAGGCGGGGGTGAACGTCCCCCTGATGGGCGGCGACGGCATCTTCGACCAGCAGTACCTCACGGCGAACCCGAAGGCCGAGGGCGACCTGGCGACCAACATCGGCGTGCCCGCCGAGGAGTCGGCGGCAGGACAGGACTTCCTCTCCCGGTACGGGAAGGCGGGGTACCGGGAGGCGGCCGGCTGGTACGGCCACTATGCGTACGACGCCACCTGGACCCTCATCGAGGCGGTGAAGGCCGTCGTGACGGCCAACGGCGGCACCCTCCCCAGCGACGCCCGGGCGAAATTGCCGCAGGCCGTGGCGCGGCTGGCCTTCGACGGTGTCACGGGCCGCGTCGCCTTCGACGGGAACGGCGACACGGTCAACCGCCGGCTGACGGTGTACGCGGTGAAGGACGGCTCCTGGGCGACTGTGACGAGCGGACCCGCCACCAACTGACGCCCTGGGGCGACGCGACCCGGAAGCAGCTCGGCCTTGGGCGCCGTGACTCGCGTGGTCTCCTGCGGGCCGCGCCGGAGGCGGCCCTCGCACGAACGGCGATGTGCATGGCCGGTGCTCCCTCCCGCCGACGGATCAGGCAGAGAGGGTCGGCGATGTCAGGCCCTCCGGCGAGGGAGAGCACCCGCCAAGCCTGGTACCGGGGCAGGGCTGAGCCCGGTTCGGGAAGTGGGGCTACCCCACGGCCGCCAGGCCGCAGGGGAGGGAAGGGGGAAACGCCCGCCGCAGGCGCTACGCCACCGCCCCCCGCCGCATCGCCACGAACCGTCGCCCCCCGGCCCCCCACACGTCCTCCGGTTTCCACCCCGCCGCCCGCCCGTACCGCAGCAGCGCCTCCGTGCCCACACGGGCCCACGGGAACGCGGAGCCCTCCGCCGTCGTGCCGTCGAAGACCTGGACGACGGTGCGTTCGTCCACGTCCAGCGGGGCCGCCTCCGCGATCAGCAGACCGTCGGGCCTGACGAGTTCGGCCACCCGGGACAGGAGCGCGCCCGGGTCGCCGCCGATGCCGGTGTTGCCATCGATCAGCAGAGCCGTGTCCCAGTGGCCCTCCCGCGGCAGGGGGTCGAACACGGAGCGGCGCAGCGCGCTGCCGCCGATGCGTATCGTGCGGGCAACGGCCTCCGGGCTGAGGTCGATGCCGAGCGCGGTCCGCCCGCGCGCTACGAGCGCGGCGACCAGGCGACCGGGACCGCAGCCGATGTCCAGGACGGCGCCGTGGCTGTGGGAGAGGACCGTGCGGTCGGCGGCGTCGGGTTCCGCGCACCAGCGTTCGACCTCCAGGGGCAGCAGCCGGCCGTCCGGGCGGCGCAGGAACAGCGGGCCGCGGCCGGTGCGCAGGGCGTCCGTGTACGGGCCGGCCTGCCACGGCGGCGCGGTCACCGCGCCCCCGCCCCCGCTCCTGAGCCGGCTCCGGCCGTCGTGGCCAGCGCCGCGGCGAACCGCGTGAGCGGCGCGGCGGCGGCCACCGCACGGGCATCGTCGGGCGTGTCGACGTCCCGTAGCGTCGGCAGTTCACGCACCGTCAGTCCGGCTCCGACGAGCCGCTCCCGCTGTGCGGCGCCCGTGTCGGGCGACGACATGGGTACGCCGAGCACGAGCCGGCCGTGCAGGGCGGGTGAGCCGAGGCCGAGCGCCCAGAACCCGCCGTCCTCCGCAGGGCCGAACCTGGCCTCGGCGGGGCCCGGTTCCAGCCCAGCGGTGAGGAGCCGGGGGGACACCTGCGGGGTGTCCATCCCGATCAGCAGGGCCGGCCCTTCCGTCCCGCACAGCGCGAAGGCGGCCGCGAGCCGCGCGGCGCGGCCCCCCCCCCCCGGCGGCGCGCCCGCGCCCCCCCGCGGCCCCCCCCCCCCCCCGGCGCCCGCGAGCCCCCCGCAACCCCCGCGG
>NZ_JBSGZJ010000569.1:0-4026 GCF_053610925.1 Streptomyces sp. NPDC054847
GAACCGGACTGCCGGGGCCGACGCCCGGTCCAGCCTCGAAAGCTAGACGCCCACCTTCTGCTTGACCTGGGCGAGAGACGGGTTCGTCAGCGTCGAACCGTCGGGGAAGAGCACGGTGGGCACCGTCTGGTTGCCCCCGTTGGCCTTCTCGACGAAGGCCGCCGACTCGGGGTCCTGCTCGATGTTGATCTCGGTGTACGCGATGCCCTCGCGGTCCATCTGGCTCTTCAGCCGACGGCAGTATCCGCACCACGTGGTGCTGTACATCGTCACAGTGCCCTGCATCGTCTCTTGCTCCTAGGTCTCGGGGGCGGGGGGGTGTCATCACCTCGGGCTAGAACGTACGTGACGCGGTAACGATTCCCGCGCCCCGTGTGAGGCGGATCCGTACGGCCGGCGGCCAATTCGTACGACTGATGAGGCAGCCCTGTGGACAACCGCCGCATCCGCCCCCGGCGACCTGGCAGCATGGCGGGGTGACAGCAGCAACGCACTCCTCTCTTTTCCCGCAGGTCCCCGAGTCGGCGGACGCCGTGCTCGACGGGCTCGATCCCGAGCAGCGCGAGGTGGCGACCGCCCTGCACGGTCCGGTGTGCGTGCTGGCAGGAGCCGGCACGGGCAAGACCCGCGCGATCACCCACCGCATCGCGTACGGGGTGAGGGCGGGCATACTCCAGCCCGCCAGTGTGCTGGCTGTCACGTTCACCAACCGCGCCGCCGGTGAGATGCGCGGACGGCTGCGCCAGCTCGGCGCGGGAGGCGTCCAGGCGCGTACGTTCCACTCCGCCGCCCTCCGCCAGTTGCAGTACTTCTGGCCGAAGGCGGTCGGCGGCGAGATGCCGCGACTGCTCGAGCGCAAGATCCAGCTGGTGGCCGAGGCCGCCGCCCGCTGCCGGATCCGCCTCGACCGCAACGAGCTGCGGGACGTGACGGGAGAGATCGAGTGGGCCAAGGTCACCCAGACCGTGCCCGCCGACTACCCGGCGGCCGTCGCCAAGTCACTGCGCGACGCGCCCCGTGACCCGGCCGAGATCAGCCAGGTCTACGCCATGTACGAGCAGCTCAAGCGCGACCGCTCGGTGATCGACTTCGAGGATGTGCTGCTGCTCACGGTCGGCATCCTGCAGGACCGGCACGACATCGCCGACCATGTCCGCCGTCAGTACCAGCACTTCGTCGTCGACGAGTACCAGGACGTCAGCCCCCTCCAGCAGCGCCTGCTGGACCTGTGGCTCGGCGACCGGGAAAGCCTGTGCGTCGTCGGTGACGCCAGCCAGACGATCTACTCCTTCACCGGCGCCACCCCCGACCACCTGCTGAACTTCCGCACCCGGCACCCCGGCGCGACGGTGGTCAAGCTGGTCCGCGACTACCGCTCCACCCCCCAGGTCGTCCACCTCGCCAACGGCCTGCTCGGCCAGGCCCGCGGACGGGCCGCCGAGCACCGCCTCGAACTGATCTCCCAGCGCGAGCCGGGCCCCGAGCCCTCGTACGTGGAGTATGCGGACGAGCCCGCGGAGGCGGAGGGCACCGCCCGCCGCATCCGCGAGCTGATCGACGCGGGTGTCCCGGCCGGTGAGATCGCCGTGCTGTACCGGATCAACGCCCAGTCGGAGGTCTACGAGCAGGCTCTGGCCGACGCGGGCGTCCCGTACCAGCTGCGCGGGGCCGAGCGGTTCTTCGAGCGGCAGGAGGTGCGCGAGGCGGGCATCGCCCTGCGCGGCGCGGCCCGCGCCGGCGGCAACGACGCACTGCTCGACGACGTGGAGGACCTGCCCTCCCAGGTGCGGGCCGTGCTGTCCACCAAGGGGTGGACCACGGAGCCGCCCGCCGGATCCGGTGCCGTGCGCGACCGCTGGGAGTCGCTGGCAGCGCTGGTCCGCCTCGCGGAGGACTTCGTGCGGGCCAGGCCGCAGGCCACGCTCGCCGACCTGGTGGCCGAGCTGGACGAGCGGGCGGCCGCCCAGCACGCGCCCACCGTCCAGGGCGTCACACTCGCCTCCCTGCATTCGGCGAAGGGCCTGGAGTGGGACGCCGTCTTCCTGGTCGGGCTCACCGAGGGCATGATGCCGATCACCTACGCCAAGACGGACGAGCAGGTGGAGGAGGAGCGCCGGCTCCTCTATGTGGGCGTGACCCGTGCACGGCTGCACCTGTCCCTGTCGTGGGCCCTGTCCCGTGCGCCGGGCGGCCGTGCCTCCCGGCGTCCGACCCGCTTCCTGAACGGCATCCGCCCGGGCTCCGCCGCGGCCGGGCCGCGAACCGCCGGCGGCGCGGGCGGCGTCGAGCGGGGCGGCGGACGCCGCAAGCGGCGCGGCCCGGTGCTGTGCCGGGTCTGCGGCAAGACCCTGACCGACGCGGGCGAGATGAAGCTGATGCGCTGCGAGGACTGCCCCTCGGACATGGACGAGGCGCTGTACGAGCGGCTGCGCGAGTGGCGCTCGGTGCAGGCCAAGGACCTGGGCCAGCCCGCGTACTGCGTCTTCACGGACAAGACGCTGATGGCGATCGCCGAGGCCGTGCCGGGCAGCGAGGCGGAGTTGGCCGGGATCTCCGGTGTCGGCGGCCGCAAGCTCGATCGGTTCGGGGCCGATGTCCTGGCCATCTGCGCAGGTGAGGAGCCGGGCGAGGCCGACGAGGAGGACTGATACAAACTCGTCGAAAAAATGGTTTGCGCGCGCCCGGCCAAGACCCATAGGTTCTTAACCACGAAGAACAGCGGCTTCTCTGAAGCCCTGTCTTCGTGCTATCCGAATAGCGTGACCGGCCTGTCCGGTCCTCGAGACGCCGAGAGGAGGCGATTCCAGTGATCAGCATCAAGACCAGCTTCATCAGCACCGCCAAAATGACCGATCGCTCGGTCGTCTCCGCCTGCTCGCTCGGCTTCTCCTCCGCGTTCCTCGGCACCGGTATGTCCGGCATCTCCGTCGTGCTTCCCGTGTCCGGTCTGGGCGGCCTGCCCGTCCTGGAGCGCAATGAGCGACCGACCAAGGCACTGGAAGCAGGAGTAGCAGCGGCAGAGGCTCAGGCCTATGCCTTTGCGGCGGCCAGTGCCGAGACCGAGCAGAAGACGACGCAGCACCACACGAAGTGGGCCTTCCGCGGGCTCGAACCCTGGAGTGATCCAGCCTGATACGGCATCAGGCCGGCGCCTTCAGGGCCGCGGAACCCCACCCGGGATCCGCGGCCCTTCTGTTTTCCCCAACGGGAGAACAGTGCGAAGGGGCCTCGGGACCAGAAGCACCCGGTACCAACTGCCACCCGGCCGACCGGCCGGAACGACCAGACGAGGAATCACACACCGTGCAACTCGAAGCGCACGCCCCGTCCGTACCGCCTTCCGAGACCACCTCCCCGCCCGTCCGTACCGAGGACTCCACCTTGACTCCCCTCACCGCGCTCACCGCGCTCGACGACGCCATCGAGAACCTGGGCGTGCCCGTCCCGTGCCGTTCCTACGACCCGGAGGTCTTCTTCGCCGAGTCGCCGGCCGACGTCGAGTACGCCAAGTCCCTCTGCCGCACCTGCCCGCTGATGGAGGCCTGCCTCGCGGGCGCCAAGGAGCGGCGTGAGCCGTGGGGCGTCTGGGGCGGAGAGCTCTTCGTCCAGGGTGTCGTCGTTGCCCGCAAGCGGCCGCGTGGTCGCCCGCGCAAGAACCCGGTTGCGGCATGAACGCCATCGGAACCATCGATCGACCCGTCACGCACGACCCCCAGAAGCAGGCCCCTATGACCTCTTCCACGAGCGAGCCCCAGGGCTCCGCCACCCGAGCTGTCACCACCATCGGCGCGAACGCCTCGCGTCAGAACAGGACCCGCGAAATGCAACTCATCCCAGAAGCCCTGGCTCGTGCGCATATGCACGAGCGCCTGCGTGAAGTCGACGCGGAACGCCAGGCCGTGCGCCTGGTCGCCGCCCGACGCATGCAGCGCCGCGCCGAGCGCGTGTCGATGCGCGCGCGCCGCGCACTGGCCATGGCCGTCATGCACTGACGGCGAAGCCGTCCACGCGGGGCCGGTCCTCACG
>NZ_JBSGZJ010000570.1:0-4024 GCF_053610925.1 Streptomyces sp. NPDC054847
CGACGAGGTCGCGAACGTGCTGAGCCCGAGCCCTTGGCAGTAGACCCACCGCTCGTGCTCCGCGTCGTACAGCCACACCGCCTCGCCGTCCACGACGAGGCCCGCCCGCAGCCCTCTGGTACGTCCACGGAAGGTCTCACCGTCGGACAGCCCGTCGGCCAGGTCGTCGGCGGCACGCCGGTAACGGGCCAGGGTCTCGGCGACCCGGGCCAGCAGCGGCCGGGGGTCCGCGGTCCGGGCCAGGGGCCGGTCGACGGCCGGGGGTTCCTGCGGCACGGCGACCAGCAGACGTCCGTCGACCCACGCGGACCAGCCGTTCGCGCACACGATCTGACCCCAGTCGCCGCGCCGCTCGGCGAGCTGGACCGGCAGCAGTGGGTCGAGCGGTGTCGTGGGCCGGGACACGTCCGGCGCCTCCCACGCGGGCATGCCCCACGGCGGCACGACATGTGTGGCGCGGAACTCCCAGGCTGCCATGGCGGACCCGGCCTACTTCCGCATCACGGCGGGCTCGTGCCGCCGCAGCAGGCGGGCGACCAGGCAACCGAAGAGCACCGACAGCACCACCAGCATCCCCATGTCGAGCAGCCACACCCCTGCCGAGTGCTCGAAGAGCGGATCGGCCGTCAACTCGCCGGGGACGATGCGGCCGAGGTCGATCGTTCCCGCCATCGCGCCGAGGGCCCACCGGGACGGGACCAGCCACGCCAACTGCTCGATCACCGCCACGCCGTCGAGCTTCAGGAGCGCGCCGCAGAAGACGACCTGCACGATCGCGAGGAGCACCAGCAGCGGCATGGTGACCTCTTCCTTGCGCACCAGGGCGGAGATCAGCAGGCCCAGCATCATCGCGGTGAACGACAGCAGCGCCACGGCCAGGGTGATCTCCGGCAGAGGTGGCAGCAGCACTCCTTCGCCGCCCGGCGAGCCGAGGTCGACCCCGGCCAGGGCGACGAGGGTCAGCACGATCGCCTGGAGCACCGTGACCGTCCCGAGGACCACCACCTTGGACATCAGATACGCGGACCTGGACAGTCCGACGGCCCGTTCCCGCTGATAGATCGGCCGCTCCTTGACGAGCTCCCGCACCGCGTTCGCCGCGCCCGTCAGTACGGCACCGACGCAGAGAATGAGGAGGGCGTTCAGTGCCGTCTCCCGGTCGAGTCGGCTGCCGGCCAGGGCGCGGGCCATCGCACCCATGACGAACGGCAGCGCGATCATGATGACGAGGAACGTGCGGTCCGCGCTCAGCGCGGCCGTGTACCGCCGCACCAGCGTCAGCAGCTGGGCGCTCCAGCTCTGCGTCTTGGGCGGCGGGGGCACGGGCCCCGGGGCCGGCCCGGCGGGCAGGCGCGGCTGTGCGGTGGCGCCGACGATGTACTGCGCGTTGAAGCGGGACTCGCGGTACATCTCCGCCCAGTCCCTGCCGCGGTCTCTCTCGAAGGCCTCGAACGCCTCGGGCCATTCGGCGAAGCCGAAGAAGCCGAGGGCCTGCCCCGGCGGCCCGTAGTAGGCGATCCTGCCGCCGGGCGCGAGGACGAGCAGCCGGTCGCACACGTCCAGGCTGAGCACGCTGTGGGTCACCACGACGACCGTGCGCCCGTCGTCGGCCAGGCCGCGGAGCATGTGCATCACGGAGCGGTCCATGCCGGGGTCGAGCCCGGACGTCGGCTCGTCGAGGAAGAGCAGGGACGGCTTGGTCAGCAGCTCGAGCGCCACGCTGACACGCTTGCGCTGGCCGCCGGACAGCGAGTGGATCGGCTGGCCGGCCCGCTGCTCGAGCCCGAGCTCGCGGATCACCTCCGTGACCCGGGCCTCCCGCTCCGACCGATCGGTGTCCTGGGGGAACCGCAGTTCGGCGGCGTAGGAGAGGGCGCGGCGTACGGTCAGCTGGGCATGCAGGATGTCGTCCTGCGGCACGAGCCCGATGCGCCGGCGCAGCTCCGCGTAGTCGTGGTAGAGGTCGCGCCCGTCGTACAGGACGGTGCCCCGCTGCGCTGGGCGCAGCCCGGTGAGGGCGTTCAGCAACGTGGACTTTCCCGCGCCGCTCGGCCCGACCACGGCGAGCAGGCACTTCTCACCGACCGGGAAGGAGACATGGTCCAGGAGGGTCTTGCGGCCCCCGTCCACGGTGACCGTCAGGTCCTGGACGTCGAGGGACACCTCGCCGGTGTCGACGAACTCCTGGAGTTCGTCGCCGACCAGCACGAACGCGGAATGCCCCACGCCCACGATGTCGCCGGCCCGTACCGGGGCCCGGTCCACGGGCAGGCCGTTGAGGTAGGTGCCGTTGTGGCTGCCGAGGTCGACGATCTCGTACGTGCCGTCGGGCCGTGTGCGCAGTTCCGCGTGCCGGCGGGAGACCACGAGGTCGTCGACGACGAGCTCGTTGTCGGGCGACCTGCCGATGCGCACGGCGCGGGCGGGCAGCGGCCGCACGCTGGTCGGGCTGCGGAAGGTCCCGGTCGCGGCGGGCACGGGCACGACGGGCGGCGGTCCGGGTTCGGCGGCCGGTCGCCGGCCGGCCGACGGGTGGACGGCCGGTGGTGCGAGGTCGGCGAGTACGGCCCGCGGGCCGTCGGCGGCGCTGCCGAAGCGGATGACACTGCCGGGGCCGACTTCCCGCACGTGGATCCGACGGCCCTCGGTGTACGTGCCGTTGGTGCTGTTCTCGTCCGCCACCGTCCAGTGCCCGTCGTCGGCCCGCAGCACGGCGTGGTGCCAGGAGACCCGTGGGTCGTCGATGACGATGTCGCTCAGGGGATCACGCCCGACGTGGTACGCCCGGGTCGGATCCATCACCGTGGAGCCGGTATCGGTCTCCATGACGAGTGCGGGCGCAGTCGGCGTGCCAGGCCGCTCTGCCATGTTCGGATTCTAGCGATATGTGCGGTTCTGCGCCCCTGCGGCCGCCTCCGGGCCGGCGGGGGCGCAGAGAGTCCTGGGCCCCCAACGGGCCGTTGGTGTCGCGTGTTGCGGTGAACGGGTGGCCGGTGCACTCTGATGGTTACCCAGAAGCGACACAGGCTCACTCTTCGTACTCGGGGGCCACATACGAATGACGGGCCGTCGCGGTGAGGAGCCACGGTCATGAACGTTCCGGTTGCCTGCCAGTACAGAATCGAAGTACCGGCTTCCCCAGAGCGCATTCCTCAGATCCGGCGCATACTCGCAGCCCATCTGAAGTACTGGGGCCTCGACGCCCATGTCATGCCGGTCTGCAGCGCCGTCGACGAACTCGTCGGCAATGTCGTCCAGCATGTCGAGGGCGACAAGACATGTGTGGTGGAGCTGCGTTGGGCCGGGCGCCATCTCACCACGTCCGTCTCGGACCGAGACAGCACCCTTCCGCGGCTGCACACGTCGTCCCCCGCCAAGGGCGGACTCGCCAGGGTGGCGATGCTCAGCGACAGCTGGGGCACCTGTGCCACCGAACACGGCAAGGTGATCTGGTTCAGCCGCCGCGTCAAGGAGCCGCAGCGCGTGAAGTCCGGTCCGCACGTGCCCCAGCCGCCGGTCCGGGAGTTCCGGCCGCTGCCGCTGGAGGCGGTGCCCGCCGAACCGTTCGAGGCGCCCTCCCTCGCCGTCCCGGCGGGGCGGTGACGCGCGGATGTTCCGTACGGCTCGGACGCCGCCGGACGCCCTTGGGTGTCCGGCGCGGCACAGCCGCCGGCGACCGTCGCTGCCGTGCGAACGGTCCGTGTGTGTGCCGGACCTGCCCCGCGCAGTGCCTCACGGCCATGGGTCCTGCCCATGAAGGCGGCCCTGCCCATGACGGCAGGGGTCCCGGCGTACCGGATGTGTCCGTACCGCGGGCCGTCCTCGGCCGGCGCTGACGGCGGGGAGCACAGGCCGCCGGTCCGGACTCCGCAGCGACTCCGAGGTCCTTGAAGCATCCGGTCGTCTCGAGCGGCTGGTCGTGCCGGGCGCGGCCCGTACTTCGCCACGGGAGCCGCTGTGCCGGCTGACCGGCCTCGGACCCGGCGCCGGTGCACCGGGAAAAGGCCCCCGCCCGGGTCCGACC
>NZ_JBSGZJ010000571.1:0-4011 GCF_053610925.1 Streptomyces sp. NPDC054847
CCCCAGAAGGAGCCCCCGCCATCCCCGGGACCGTTCAGACCATGATTGAGACACGACCCCGAAAGAGGGATTGACGCACAGTGCTCGACGTCAACTTCTTCGACGAGCTGCGGATCGGCCTGGCCACCGCGGACGACATCAGGACCTGGTCCCACGGCGAGGTCAAGAAGCCCGAGACCATCAACTACCGCACGCTCAAGCCCGAGAAGGACGGACTCTTCTGCGAGAAGATCTTCGGTCCGACCCGGGACTGGGAGTGCTACTGCGGCAAGTACAAGCGTGTCCGCTTCAAGGGCATCATCTGTGAGCGGTGTGGCGTCGAGGTCACCCGCGCCAAGGTGCGGCGTGAGCGGATGGGCCACATCGAGCTCGCCGCTCCCGTGACCCACATCTGGTACTTCAAGGGCGTCCCGTCGCGTCTGGGCTACCTGCTCGACCTGGCGCCGAAGGACCTCGAGAAGGTCATCTACTTCGCCGCGTACATGATCACGTTCGTGGACGAGGAGCGCCGCACGCGTGACCTGCCGTCGCTGGAGGCCCACGTCTCCGTCGAGCGCCAGCAGGTCGAGAACCGTCGCGACGCCGACCTCGAGGCCCGTGCCAAGAAGCTCGAGACCGACCTGGCCGAGCTCGAGGCCGAGGGCGCCAAGGCCGACGTGCGCCGCAAGGTGCGCGAGGGTGCCGAGCGCGAGATGAAGCAGCTGCGTGACCGCGCCCAGCGCGAGATCGACCGTCTGGACGAGGTGTGGAACCGCTTCAAGAACCTCAAGGTCCAGGACCTCGAGGGCGACGAGCTGCTCTACCGCGAGCTGCGTGACCGCTTCGGCACGTACTTCGACGGCTCGATGGGTGCCGCGGCGCTGCAGAAGCGCCTGGAGTCCTTCGACCTCGAGGAGGAGGCCGAGCGTCTCCGCGAGATCATCCGTACCGGCAAGGGCCAGAAGAAGACTCGTGCGCTCAAGCGCCTCAAGGTCGTCTCCGCGTTCCTGCAGACGTCCAACAGCCCCAAGGGCATGGTGCTCGACTGCGTGCCGGTCATCCCGCCGGACCTTCGTCCGATGGTGCAGCTGGACGGTGGCCGCTTCGCGACCTCCGACCTGAACGACCTGTACCGCCGTGTGATCAACCGCAACAACCGTCTGAAGCGTCTGCTCGACCTCGGTGCCCCCGAGATCATCGTGAACAACGAGAAGCGGATGCTCCAGGAGGCGGTCGACGCCCTCTTCGACAACGGCCGTCGTGGTCGCCCGGTCACGGGCCCCGGCAACCGTCCGCTGAAGTCCCTCAGCGACATGCTGAAGGGTAAGCAGGGTCGTTTCCGTCAGAACCTGCTCGGTAAGCGTGTCGACTACTCGGCGCGTTCCGTCATCGTCGTCGGCCCGCAGCTGAAGCTGCACCAGTGCGGTCTGCCCAAGGCCATGGCGCTGGAGCTCTTCAAGCCGTTCGTGATGAAGCGCCTGGTCGACCTGAACCACGCGCAGAACATCAAGTCGGCCAAGCGCATGGTCGAGCGTGGCCGCACCGTGGTGTACGACGTCCTCGAAGAGGTCATCGCCGAGCACCCGGTGCTGCTGAACCGTGCGCCCACGCTGCACCGTCTCGGCATCCAGGCCTTCGAGCCGCAGCTGGTCGAGGGCAAGGCCATCCAGATCCACCCGCTCGTCTGCACCGCGTTCAACGCGGACTTCGACGGTGACCAGATGGCCGTGCACCTGCCGCTGTCCGCGGAGGCGCAGGCCGAGGCCCGCATCCTGATGCTGTCCTCGAACAACATCCTCAAGCCGGCCGACGGCCGTCCGGTCACCATGCCGACCCAGGACATGGTGCTGGGCCTCTTCTTCCTGACCACGGACGAGGAGGAGCGCACGGTCATCGGTGAGGGCCGTTCCTTCGGTTCCACCGCCGAGGCGATCATGGCGTTCGACGCCCGGGAGCTCTCGCTCCAGGCGAAGATCGACATCCGCTTCCCGGTCGGCACCATCCCGCCGCGCGGCTGGACCCCGCCGGCGCAGGAGGAGGGTGAGCCGGAGTGGCAGCAGGGTGACTCGTTCCGTCTGCGGACGACCCTGGGCCGCGCGCTCTTCAACGAGCTGCTGCCCGAGGACTACCCGTTCGTCGACTACTCGGTGGGCAAGAAGCAGCTCTCCGAGATCGTCAACGACCTGGCCGAGCGCTACCCCAAGGTCATCGTGGCGGCGACGCTCGACAACCTGAAGGCGGCGGGCTTCTACTGGGCGACCCGTTCCGGTGTCACCGTGGCCATCTCCGACGTCGTCGTTCCCGAGGCGAAGAAGGCGATCGTCAAGGGTTACGAGGAGCAGGACGAGAAGGTCCAGAAGCAGTACGAGCGCGGTCTGATCACCAAGGACGAGCGCACCCAGGAGCTCATCGCGATCTGGACCAAGGCGACCAACGAGGTCGCCGAGGCGATGAACGCGAACTTCCCGAAGACCAACCCCATCTTCATGATGGTCAACTCGGGTGCTCGTGGAAACATGATGCAGATGCGTCAGATCGCCGGTATGCGTGGTCTGGTGTCCAACGCCAAGAACGAGACCATCCCGCGTCCGATCAAGGCGTCCTTCCGCGAGGGTCTGTCCGTGCTGGAGTACTTCATCTCCACGCACGGTGCCCGTAAGGGTCTGGCGGACACCGCCCTGCGTACCGCCGACTCGGGTTACCTGACCCGTCGTCTGGTGGACGTCTCGCAGGACGTCATCATCCGCGAGGAGGACTGCGGCACCGACCGTGGCCTCAAGCTCAAGATCGCGGAGCGTGGCGCCGACGGCACCCTGCGCAAGACCGAGGACGTCGAGACCTCTGTCTACGCCCGGATGCTCGCCGAGGACGTCGTCGTCGACGGCAAGGTCATCGCGCCGGCGAACGTCGACCTCGGTGACGTGCTCATCGACGCGCTCGTCGCGGCCGGTGTGGAGGAGGTCAAGACCCGCTCGGTCCTGACCTGTGAGTCCGCGGTCGGCACCTGTGCGTACTGCTACGGCCGTTCGCTCGCGACCGGCAAGCTGGTCGACATCGGTGAGGCGGTCGGCATCATCGCCGCCCAGTCCATCGGTGAGCCCGGCACGCAGCTGACGATGCGTACCTTCCACACCGGTGGTGTGGCCGGTGACGACATCACCCAGGGTCTGCCCCGTGTCGTCGAGCTCTTCGAGGCTCGTACGCCCAAGGGTGTCGCCCCGATCTCGGAGGCGGCCGGCCGCGTCCGTATCGAGGAGACCGAGAAGACCAAGAAGATCGTCGTCACTCCGGACGACGGCAGCGACGAGACGGCGTTCCCGATCTCGAAGCGTGCCCGTCTGCTGGTCGGCGAGGGCGATCACGTCGAGGTGGGCCAGAAGCTCACCGTGGGTGCCACCAACCCGCACGACGTGCTCCGCATCCTCGGCCAGCGCGCGGTCCAGGTCCACCTGGTCGGCGAGGTCCAGAAGGTCTACAACTCGCAGGGTGTGTCGATCCACGACAAGCACATCGAGATCATCATCCGGCAGATGCTGCGCCGTGTGACGATCATCGAGTCCGGCGACGCGGAGCTGCTGCCGGGCGAGCTGGTCGAGCGTTCGAAGTTCGAGACCGAGAACCGTCGTGTGGTCACCGAGGGCGGTCACCCCGCCTCCGGCCGTCCGCAGCTGATGGGTATCACCAAGGCCTCGCTGGCAACCGAGTCCTGGCTGTCGGCGGCGTCCTTCCAGGAGACGACCAGGGTTCTGACGGACGCGGCGATCAACGCCAAGTCCGACTCCCTGATCGGCCTCAAGGAGAACGTCATCATCGGTAAGCTCATCCCGGCCGGTACGGGTCTGTCCCGCTACCGCAACATCCGGGTCGAGCCGACCGAGGAGGCCAAGGCCGCGATGTACTCGGCCGTCGGCTACGACGACATCGACTACTCGCCGTTCGGCACGGGCTCCGGCCAGGCCGTTCCGCTGGAGGACTACGACTACGGTCCGTACAACCAGTAGTAGGTCGTGAAGAAGGGCGGCCACCCCGCAC
>NZ_JBSGZJ010000572.1:0-3976 GCF_053610925.1 Streptomyces sp. NPDC054847
GGGCCTTCCTCACCCCGGGGCTCCTCCTGGCACTGCTGCCGGGCGCCGTGTGCGCCCTCACGGTCGCCGGCGCCGCGGCCACCGGAGGGGCGCTCCGGCTCGTGGTCGGCGTGGCCGGCGCCGCCGCGGTGGCCGTCACGGTCGCGCTGTGCCTGCGCCGAGGGCCCCTGCGCGCGAAGGGCCGCGGCATCGCCTCCGTACGGATGTGGACGCTGTGCCTGCTCGCCCACGCCGCCTACGGTCAGGGGCTCCTGCGCGAGGTGACCACCGGCGGCCCCGACGGCGCCTGGCCCATGGACCCCGCGCCGCTCGTGGGACTCGCGCTGGCCGTCGCCCCGGCCGCCTGGTGCGCCCACCTCTTCTCCGTGCTCGCCCGGCGCAGGCTCGAACGGAGCCGGGGCCTCGACGAGTTCGCCGCCGGGGCCCGGCCGCTGCTCCTCGCGGCGCTCGTCCTGTACGCGGGCACGCTCATGGCGCTGCTCGCGGCGACCGGGCTGGTGCTCCCCGGCGCCGCACTCGCCCCGACGGCCGCGCTCGGCACGCTGCTGTTCCTCGCTCGTCTGCTCATCGTCCATGGCTTCGCGGGACCTGCGGCCACCGCCCTGGCCGCCGCGTGCGCCGCCGAAGCGGCCGCCCCGGCCCTGCTGCTGGCGGGACGCCTGCCCGGTCTCGAAGCCCTGGCCCGTCCCGTGGAGACGATCGTCGCCGCCTGGGGCGTGGCGGCCGTACCGGCTCTCGCCTGTGGCGTCGCCGGTCTCGGGCTGCTCGCCCACGCCGTACCGGCACTGTCCCGGGCCTCGGCACACACCCCCTGACCTGCTCTGAACGCCGCCGTCGCATCCGCCGCACTCCGCGGAGCCGACACCTCGGAGTAACCGGCCGCCATGGCACCGACAGCAACCTTTCTAAGGAGAAAGCCACATGACACCGAAACACCCAGCTCCGGCCCGTCGGCCCCGAGGAGCCGCGCGATGAGGGTGCTCCTGCTCGGTGCCAATGGATTCCTCGGCCGATTCGTCGCCGACCGGCTGCTCGCCGACCCGGCCGTGCACCTCACCGCCCTGGGCCGCGGCGACGACGCCGATGTCCGTTTCGACCTCTCCGGCGGCAGCCCGGGAGCGCTGACCCGCTTCCTGGGTGCCGTGCACCCCGGTGTCGTCATCAACTGCGCGGGCGCGACCCGCGGCGGGGCCCGCGAACTGACCAGACACAACACCGTCGCTGTCGCGACCGTCTGCGAGGCGCTGCGCCGCAGCGGCTGCGGCGCCCGGCTGGTCCAGGTCGGCTGTGCGTCCGAGTACGGCCCCTCGCAGCAGGGCTCGTCGACCGCGGAGGACGCCGTCCCCCGCCCCGGCGGCCCCTACGGGGTGAGCAAGCTCGCCGCCACCGAGCTGGTGCTCGGCTCGGGTCTGGACGCCGTCGTCCTGCGCGTCTTCTCTCCCGTCGGCCCCGGCACACCGGCCGGCTCCCCGCTCGGCCGGCTCGCCGAAGCCATGCGGCGCGCCATGCAGTCCGGCGACGGGGAGCTCAAGCTCAGCGGCCTCGGCGTGCAGCGTGACTTCGTCGACGTGCGGGACGTGGCGCGCGCCGTGCACGCCGCCTCGCTCTCGGCGGCGCAGGGCGTCGTCAACATCGGCACGGGCCGGGCCGTGAAGCTCAGGGACGCCGCGTCGATCCTCGCCAGGGTCGCCGGTTACGCGGGCGCCCTGCACGAGCTGGACGCGCCGCCCGGCCGCCCGGTCATCGGCAGCCCGCGCTCCGAGTCGATCGTGGAGCACCTCGCCGCGACCCCCTCCCCTTATCCGGACGGCTGCGGAACCTGGCAGCAGGCGGACGTGCGTACCGCCCGCGACCGGCTCGGCTGGCGTCCCCGTATCAACCTCGAGGAGTCCCTCGCCGACATCTGGATGGAGGCGGCATGCCGCATCTGACCACCACGGACACACCGCTGTCCGCCACCGGCGCGGAAAGGCTGGGGTTCGGTGTCCCCGGCTACGCGCATCCCCTGCTCGCTCCCACCGAGTGGGCCGAGCTGACCCGGCCGGGGACACCGCTGCACTGGGTCGTCCTCAACGTCGCGGCAGGGCCGGGCGACCGGCCCGACCCGCACTGTCTGGACGCCGTCGGCCGGCTGCGCAACGCAGGCGTGCGGGTCCTGGGGCACCTCGACATGTCCCACGGATCGCGGGCCTTCGGCGACATGGTGCGTGACGCCCAGCACTTCTTCGACTGGTACAAGGTCGACGGCTTCCTGCTGGACCGCTGCCCCACGGAGCGGGCCGATCTGGCGAACGTGCGCCGGACCACAGCCACTCTGGACGCCGTGGTGGACGGCGGGCACCTGGTGCTGGGGCACGGTTCGCATCCGTATCCCGGCTACGCGGAGGCCGCGGACCAACTGGTCACCTTCTCCGGGCCGTGGGCGGAGTACCGCTGGTCACAGGTGGCGGAGTGGACGGCCGAATATCCGCCGGAACGGTTCGTCCACTTCGTCCACGGCGTGCCCCGTACTCACCTGGAGGAGGCCACCCGCATCGCCCGGTGGCAGGGCGCGGGCACCATCTTCTTCACCGACCGGGGCGACCGGTGGGAGGGAAAGGGGCATATCGGACCATTCGAGACACTGCCCGGCTACTGGGACGAAATCGTCTCGCAGATCGGACGTGGTGTCTCGGAATGAGGAGGGCCGTGGCAGTGTTACGAGGAGAACAACCGTACTGACATACCGACCGACGGAGCCCCCGTGTCGCTGCCACCCCTGGTCGAGCCCGCAGCCGAGCTCACCGTAGACGAGGTCCGCAGGTACTCCCGCCACCTGATCATCCCGGATGTCGGGATGGACGGGCAGAAGCGGCTGAAGAACGCCAAGGTGCTCGCCGTGGGTGCGGGCGGACTCGGCTCGCCGGCCCTGATGTACCTGGCGGCCGCCGGTGTCGGCACGCTCGGCATCGTGGAGTTCGACGAGGTCGACGAGTCGAACCTGCAACGCCAGATCATCCACAGCCAGGCCGACATCGGCCGTTCCAAGGCCGAATCCGCCCGTGACAGCGTCAAGGGCATCAACCCGTACGTGAACGTCGTCCTCCACGAAGAGCGGCTCGAGGCCGACAACGTGATGGAGATCTTCAGCCAGTACGACCTGATCGTCGACGGCACGGACAACTTCGCCACGCGCTACCTGGTCAACGACGCCTGTGTGCTGCTGAACAAGCCGTACGTGTGGGGTTCGATCTACCGCTTCGACGGCCAGGCCTCCGTCTTCTGGTCCGAGCACGGGCCCTGCTACCGCTGCCTCTACCCGGAGCCCCCGCCGCCGGGCATGGTCCCGAGCTGCGCCGAGGGCGGCGTGCTCGGCGTGCTCTGCGCGTCCATCGGCTCGATCCAGGTGAACGAGGCCATCAAGCTGCTCGCCGGCATCGGTGAGCCGCTGGTCGGCCGGCTCATGATCTACGACGCCCTCGAGATGCAGTACCGCCAGGTGAAGGTCCGCAAGGACCCGAACTGCGCGGTCTGCGGCGAGAACCCCACCGTCACCGAGCTCATCGACTACGAGGCCTTCTGCGGCGTCGTGTCCGAGGAGGCCCAGGAGGCGGCGGCCGGCGCGACGATCACTCCCAAGCAGCTCAAGGAGTGGATCGACGACGGCGAGAACATCGACATCATCGATGTCCGCGAGGTCAACGAGTACGAGATCGTCTCGATCCCGGGTGCGCGGCTGATCCCCAAGAACGAGTTCCTGATGGGCACCGCCCTCCAGGACCTGCCCCAGGACAAGAAGATCGTCCTGCATTGCAAGACGGGTGTCCGCAGTGCGGAAGTCCTCGCCGTGCTGAAGTCGGCGGGCTTCGCCGACGCGGTGCACGTCGGCGGCGGCGTCATCGGGTGGGTCAACCAGATCGAGCCGGAGAAGCCGGTCTACTGGGCAGGCCCGCTTCCACCGGCTGTGACCCGAAGGGGCCGTACCTCGCGATCGGGG
>NZ_JBSGZJ010000573.1:0-3940 GCF_053610925.1 Streptomyces sp. NPDC054847
CGTCCGCCCCACGACGAATCGAGCCCCCGACGAAGCGACGCCCACGACAGGACGCCGGCAGCCTCGGTCCGGCCCAGGACCGTCACACGCTCGGGTCAGCCGAAGACGGCCAGGCTCTTCGCCTTGCCGTTCTGCTCCTCCACGAGCGCCAGGAAGCGTCCGTCGGGCCCGAAGACGGCCACCGGAGCGCGGTCGTGGGCCGGCATGTCCAGCCGCACGCCGTTGGTGAGCAGCTTGGCCCGCCGCTCGTCCACGTCCCACCGGGGGAACGCGGCGGCCGCCGCCTCAGCGATCGGCATCACGGTCAGCTCCTCCTGGAGCTGGTCGAGGGTCTTCGCCGCGTCCAGTCCGTACGGGCCGACCCGGGTGCGCCGCAGCGCCGTCAGGTGTCCGCCCACTCCGAGCACGGCACCGAGATCGCGGGCGAGCGCCCGGATGTAGGTGCCGGAGGAACAGACCACGGACACGACCAGGTCGACGACGGGCAGGCCGTCCTCCGTGGTCGTCGGGCGGACGTCGTAGACGCGGAAGGAGGAGACGGTCACCGGGCGGGCCGGGATGTCGAACTCCTCGCCGCCGCGGACCCGCGCGTACGACCGCTTTCCGTCGATCTTGATGGCGCTGACCTTGGACGGCACCTGCATGATGTCGCCGGTGAGGCCGGCGACACCCGCGTCGATGGCCTCACGTGTGACGGCGGAGGCGTCGGTGGAGGAGGTGACCTCGCCCTCGGCATCGTCCGTGACGGTGTCCTGGCCCAGCCTGATGGTGCCGAGGTACTCCTTCTCGGTCAGCGCGAGGTGCCCGAGAAGCTTGGTGGCCTTCTCGACACCCAGCACCAGTACCCCGGTGGCCATGGGATCGAGCGTCCCCGCGTGTCCGACGCGCCGGGTCCTGGCGATCCCGCGCATCTTGGCGACGACGTCGTGCGAAGTGAAGCCCGACGGCTTGTCGACGATGACAAGTCCGTCGGGCGTGACGGTGCGCTGCGTCATTCCGAGGCTTCGTCCTCGTCCTCGGGCTTGCGGTACGGGTCGGCCTCACCGGCGTACGTGGCGCCGGAGGACACCTCGCGGACCTTGGCGTCCGAGGCGCGCGCCTTGTCGAGGAGGTCCTCGATCGTCTTGGCGTTCTCGGGGAGCGCGTCGGCCACGAAGGTGAGGGTCGGCGTGAACTTGGTACCGGCCGCCGCGCCGACCGCCGAGCGCAGGATGCCCTTGGCGCTCTGCAGGCCCGCAGCGGCACTGGCCCTGTCCTCGTCGTCGCCGTAGACCGTGTAGAAGACCGTGGCCTCCCGCAGGTCACCGGTGACGCGGGTGTCCGTGATGGTCACGTGCGAACCCAGGCGGGGGTCCTTGATGCCACGCTGCAGCTTCTCCGCGACCACCTCCCGGATGAGGTCTGCCAGCTTTTTCGCCCGCGCGTTGTCGGCCACTGGTCCGTCTCCTTCTTTGCCTTGCATTCAGTCTTCGTCGCTGTGGAGTCTGCGTCGTACCGACAGCAGCTCCACCTCCGGCCGGGCGGCGACGAGGCGCTCGCACCGGTCGAGTACGTCCGTGAGGTGCCCTGTGTCCCCGGACACCACGGCGAGGCCGATCTCGGCCCGCCGGTAGAGGTCCTGGCCGCTCACCTCCGCCGCGCTCACCGCGTATTTCCGCTGGAGCTCGGCGACGATCGGTCGGACCACGGAGCGCTTCTCCTTCAGCGACCGTACGTCGCCGAGAAGCAGATCGAAGGACAGTGTCCCCACATACATGTATGTCCGGATGTCCCGCCGGTCCGGGTTCGTCGTGCCGGGGGTCCGGGGCTTCCCGCCGGACCGGCACGGTCGGGTCCCCGCCGTACTTGGCAGGGACACCCAAACCGTACACGCAACGGCCGGGGCCGATCGACGGAAATACTTCCGCCGACCGGCCCCGGACGAGCGCCGTGCGTCAGCCGCGCGGCTTCTCGCGCATCTCGTACGTCGCGATGACGTCGTCGACCTTGATGTCGTTGAAGTTTCCGAGGTTGATACCACCCTCGAAGCCTTCGCGGATCTCGGTGACGTCGTCCTTGAAGCGACGCAGACCCTCGATGTTGAGGCTCTCCGCGATGACCTTGCCGTCGCGGATGAGGCGTGCCTTGGTGTTGCGCTTGACCTCGCCGGAACGGATGAGGACACCCGCGATGTTGCCCAGCTTGGACGAGCGGAAGACCTCGCGGATCTCCGCCGTACCGAGCTCGACCTCTTCGTACTCCGGCTTGAGCATGCCCTTGAGGGCCGCCTCGATCTCCTCGATGGCCTGGTAGATCACCGAGTAGTACCGGACGTCGACGCCCTCGCGCTCCGCCATCTGCGAGGCACGGCCGGCCGCGCGGACGTTGAAGCCGATGACGATGGCGTCGGAGCCCATCGCCAGGTCGATGTCCGACTCGGTGACCGCACCGACACCGCGGTGCAGCACCCGGATGTCGACCTCTTCGCCGACGTCGAGCTGGAGCAGCGAGGACTCGAGAGCCTCCACCGAACCGGACGCGTCGCCCTTGATGATGAGGTTGAGCTGCTGGACCTCGCCCGCCTTGAGCACCTTGTCGAGGTCCTCGAGGGACACCCGGCGGGTGCGCTTGGCGAACGCGGCGTTGCGCTCACGGGCGGCACGCTTCTCGGCGATCTGACGGGCCGTACGGTCCTCGTCGACGACCAGGAAGTTGTCGCCGGCGCCCGGGACATTGGTGAGACCGAGGACGAGGACCGGGGTCGACGGACCCGCCTCTTCCACGTTCTCGCCCTTGTCGTCGAGCATCGCGCGGACACGGCCGTACGCGTCACCGGCGACCATCGTGTCACCGACGCGCAGCGTGCCTCGCTGGACCAGGACGGTCGCGACGGCACCGCGGCCACGGTCGAGGTGGGCCTCGATCGCAATACCCTGCGCGTCCTGCTCGGCGTTGGCCCGCAGGTCGAGCGAGGCGTCCGCGGTCAGGACCACGGCCTCCAGCAGGGAGTCGATGTTGAGACCCTGCTTGGCGGAGATGTCGACGAACATGGTGTCGCCGCCGTACTCCTCGGCCACCAGACCGAACTCGGTGAGCTGACCGCGCACCTTGGTCGGGTCGGCGCCCTCGACGTCGATCTTGTTGACCGCGACCACGATCGGCACGTCGGCCGCCTTGGCGTGGTTCAGCGCCTCGATCGTCTGCGGCATCACACCGTCGTTCGCCGCCACCACGAGGATCGCGATGTCGGTGGACTTCGCACCACGGGCACGCATGGCGGTGAACGCCTCGTGACCCGGGGTGTCGATGAAGGTGATGGCGCGCTCTTCGCCGTTGACCTCGGTGGCGACCTGGTACGCACCGATGTGCTGCGTGATACCGCCGGCCTCACCCGCGACGACGTTCGTCTTGCGGATGGCGTCCAGCAGCCTGGTCTTACCGTGGTCGACGTGACCCATGACGGTCACGACCGGCGGACGGGAGACGAGCATCTCCTCGCCGCCCTCGTCCTCGCCGAACTCGATGGAGAAGGACTCGAGAAGCTCGCGGTCCTCTTCCTCCGGGCTGACGATCTGAACGGTGTAGTTCATCTCGTCGGCGAGGAGCTGAAGGGTCTCGTCGGAGACGGACTGCGTGGCAGTGACCATCTCGCCGAGGTTCATCATCACGGCGACGAGCGACGCCGGGTTGGCGTTGATCTTCTCCGCGAAGTCGGTGAGGGACGCACCGCGCGACAGGCGAACGGTCTCGCCGTTGCCGCGAGGCAGCATCACACCGCCGACCGACGGGGCCTGCATGGCCTCGTACTCCTGGCGCCTCTGCCGCTTCGACTTACGGCCACGACGGGCCGGGCCGCCGGGACGGCCGAAGGCGCCCTGCGTGCCACCACGGCCACCGGGACCGCCGGGACGGCCACCGAAGCCGGGACGACCGCCGAAGCCGCCGCCACCGCCGCCGGGGC
>NZ_JBSGZJ010000574.1:0-3913 GCF_053610925.1 Streptomyces sp. NPDC054847
GGGGCGAGCCGTCGTCGGCGGGTTACTCCCCGGCCCCGGTCGTGCCCCCGGTCGATCCCCCGGTGGTGCCCCCGGTTCCTTCGTCCGTCTCCTCGTCGGAGGGCGCGTCCGTCGGGGTGGAAGCGGCACCGTCGGCCTCGAGCAGCCTTGCCAGCTGCCTGCCCACGATCCGCTTGAACTTCCGCTGCTGCGGGCGCGTCCGGTCCAGCACCGCGACCTCGAGGCGCTCCGCGGGGATCTCCCGGTCACTGCCGTTCGACTGGCTGGAAAGAGCCTGCACGGCCAGCTTCAACGCCTCCGCCAGCGACATGCCGTCCCGGTGCCGCTGGTCCAGGAACGTGCTGATCTGCTCCGCGTTGCCGCCCACCGCGACCGAGCCGTGCTCGTCCACGATCGAACCGTCGTGCGGCAGCCGGTAGATCTGGTCGCCCTCGGGCGAGGCGCCCACCTCGGCGACCACCAGCTCCACCTCGTAGGGCTTCTCCCCGGCGCTCGAGAAGATCGTGCCCAGGGTCTGCGCGTACACGTTCGCGAGGCCGCGGGCCGTCACGTCGTCGCGGTCGTAGGTGTAGCCGCGCAGGTCCGCGTAGCGGACGCCGCCGATGCGCAGGTTCTCGTACTCGTTGTACTTGCCGGCCGCGGCGAAACCGATGCGGTCGTAGATCTCGCTGAACTTGTGCAGGGCACGGGACGGGTTCTCGCCGACGAAGACGATGCCGTCGGCGTACTGCAGCACGACGAGGCTGCGGCCACGGGCGATGCCCTTGCGGGCGTACTCCGCCCGGTCGGCCATGGCCTGCTGAGGTGAGACATAGAACGGCGTCGACACCGGCTATCCGTCCCTTTCTGTCGAAAGCGGGTACATCGCGGCCGTCACAGGAGAGCGGCGCGGGGGCCGTCGGGCTGGGTGAGCCGGCCCTCGAGGATCGAACGCGCGATCTCGGAGGTCTCGGCCTCGGTGAGCCGGCGGAAGCCTTCGTCCGTGATGACGGTGACGATCGGGTAGATGCGCCGGGCCACGTCCGGGCCGCCGGTCGCGGAATCGTCGTCCGCCGCGTCGTACAGCGCCTGGATCACCAGCGTGGTGGCCTGCTGCTCGGTGAGGTCCTCGCGGTAGAGCTTCTTCATCGCCCCGCGGGCGAAGATCGAGCCCGAACCCGTGGCCGCGAAACCGTGCTCCTCCGAGCGGCCGCCCGTCACGTCGTACGAGAAGATGCGGCCCTTCTCGCGGTCGATGTCGTAACCGGCGAACAGCGGGACGACGGCGAGACCCTGCATGGCCATGCCGAGGTTGCTGCGGATCATCGTGGAGAGGCGGTTGGCCTTGCCCTCGAGGGAGAGCTGGGCGCCCTCGACCTTCTCGAAGTGCTCCAGCTCGAGCTGGAACAGCTTGACCATCTCCACCGCGAGACCGGCGGTGCCCGCGATACCCACCGCCGAGTACTCGTCGGCGGGGAAGACCTTCTCGATGTCACGCTGGGCGATCATGTTCCCCATCGTGGCCCGCCGGTCACCGGCGAGGACCACGCCGCCGGGGAACGTCGTGGCGACGATCGTCGTCCCGTGCGGCGCCTCGATGGCCCCCTGCACAGGCGGCAGCGTGCGCCTGCCGGGCAGCAGGTCGGGCGAGTGGTCGCCCAGGAAGTCCATGAACGACGACGAACCCGGCGTCAGGAAGGCTGCCGGCAGACGCCCGGTGCTACGAGGGTTGGCTTCCACGCGTGTCCTTCCGGATAGGCGGCGGCCCGCCGCATCCCGCGCGGGCCGATCTTTCGAACTGTGCACGGACATTACCCGCGCTGTCGCCAGTCATCCGCCCTGGTGCCCCCGGCTTTCACCGGCGGCACCAGGGCGGGCAACCAGGGCTACTCTCCGCCCTTTTGCACAAATGACCGAACGAAGTCCTCGGCGTTCTCCTCGAGGACATCGTCGATCTCGTCAAGAACCGAGTCGACGTCGTCCGAGAGCTTCTCCTGGCGCTCCTTGAGGTCTTCCGCAGCCTGCGCCTCCTGCGCCTGCTCCTCGACCTCCTCAGTGGAGCGCGTCGCCTTCTGCTGTCCGCCGCCGGTGTCCTTGGTCGCCATGCACCTCACCCCGCTCGGTTCGACGTTCTTGATCAGACCCTACTCGCGGGGTCCGACATCGGCCCCGCACTTCCTCCAACGTCCGGGGCCCACCTTCATGATTCCCGGACGGAAGCCGTTTCAGCCCCCGGCGAGGACCCGGAGCAGGTCCTCCGCCTTGCGGCAGCGGTCCAGGAGCTCTTTCACGTGGTTGCGGGTGCCGCGCAGCGGCTCCAGCGTGGGGACCCGTTGCAGGGAGTCACGACCGGGGAGGTCGAAGATGACCGAGTCCCACGAGGCGGCCGCCACGTCGTCCGCGTACTGCTCGAGGCAGCGGCCGCGGAAATAGGCCCTGGTGTCCTCAGGAGGCTGCGTCATGGCCCGCTCCACCGCGCCCTCGTCCAAGAGGCGCTTGATCCTGCCGCGGGCCGCCAGGCGGTTGTACAGGCCCTTGTCGGGCCGCACGTCCGCGTACTGCAGGTCCACGAGGTGCAGCCGGGCGGCGTCCCAGTCCAGGTCGTCCCGCCTGCGGTAGCCCTCCATGAGCTCGCGCTTGGCGATCCAGTCGAGCTCCCCCGCCAGGCTCATCGGGTCGTTCTCGAGCCGGTTGAGAGTGTCCTCCCAGCGGGTCAGCACGTCCTTGGTCTGCTCGTCCGCGTCCGCGCCGTAGCGCTCCTCGACGTACTTGCGGGCGAGCTCGAAGTACTCCATCTGAAGTTGCACGGCGGTGAGTGTGCGGCCGCTGCGGAGGGTGACGAGCTGCTTGAGGCCGGGGTCGTGGGAGACCTGGTGGAGCGTGCGCACCGGCTGCTCGACCGCGAGGTCCACCGCGATGAAGCCGTCCTCGATCATGGACAGCACCAGGGCCGTGGTGCCCAGCTTGAGGTACGTCGAGATCTCCGAGAGATTCGCGTCGCCGATGATCACATGCAGGCGGCGGTACTTCTCGGCGTCGGAGTGGGGTTCGTCCCGGGTGTTGATGATGGGACGCTTGAGGGTCGTCTCCAGCCCGACCTCGACCTCGAAATAGTCGGCGCGCTGGCTGATCTGGAACCCGTGCTCGTGGCCGTCCTGGCCGATTCCCACCCGGCCGGCGCCCGTGACGACCTGCCGGGAGACGAAGAACGGCGTCAGGTGGCGCACGATGTCCGAGAACGGGGTCTCCCGCTTCATCAGGTAGTTCTCGTGCGTGCCGTAGGACGCGCCCTTGTTGTCGGTGTTGTTCTTGTAGAGGTGGATCGGCTGGGCGCCCGGTAGCTGCGCGGCCCGCGCGGCCGCCTCTGCCATGATCCGCTCCCCGGCCTTGTCCCACAGGACGGCGTCCAGGGGGTTGGTGATCTCGGGGGAGCTGTACTCGGGGTGGGCGTGGTCCACGTAGAGCCTGGCGCCGTTGGTGAGGATCACATTGGCCAGGCCGATGTCCTCGTCGGTGAGCTGGCTGGAGTCGGCGGCCTCGCGGGCGAGGTCGAAGCCGCGGGCGTCCCGCAGCGGATTCTCTTCCTCGAAGTCCCAGCGGGCGCGTCGCGCCCGGTGCATCGCCGCCGCGTACGCGTTGACGATCTGGGACGAGGTGAGCATGGCATTGGCGTTCGGGTGGCCGGGGACGGAGATCCCGTACTCCGTCTCGATGCCCATTACTCGCCGTACGGTCATGCGGCCCTCCTTGCCCGGCGTCGTTCCCCTCCGGGAACGGCGCTCAAGTACCGCGGGTGCTCCGGTGTGCGCGCGGTGCCCGTCCCCGCACTGCGTGACCCGACGGTACGGACGAGCCTAGAACGCCGCTGCGTGGGTGGGGAGATCAATTTCGTCATTGCTCCGGTGTGGTCCGACCTGTCCGGAAAGCAACCGGC
>NZ_JBSGZJ010000575.1:0-3902 GCF_053610925.1 Streptomyces sp. NPDC054847
TCCCACGAAGGCCCCGAGCCGCGGCCCGCGGTGGCCGTCGGCGGGAAGCCGCGCGGGGCGCCGGCGCGGCGGGGCCACGGCGCCGCGACCGGGCCGTTCCCCCGGGCCGCCGCCCCGGCGCGGGGGCGGCACGCCCGCAGGGGCGGGCGAGCGGGCGGCGCGGGGCGCGGCACACCGCCCGTGCTCGGGCGGTTCCTCGTCCGGGCGGCCGCGGTCACCGCCGGGCTCACCGCGGCGGGGTCCGTGCTCGGGCTGGTGCGGGACCAGACCATCGCGCACTTCTTCGGGGCCGGCGTGGAGAGCGACGCGTTCCTCATCGCCTGGACCGTCCCCGAGATGGCCTCCACGCTCCTCATCGAGGACGCGATGGCCCTGCTGCTGGTGCCCGCGTTCAGCCATGCCCTCGCCCGGCGGGCCGCCGGGGACCGGAGTGCCGACCCCGTGGGGGAACTGGTCTCCGCCACCTTCCCACGGCTGTTCGCCCTGCTGACCTGTGCCGCCGGCCTGCTGCTGATCGGCGCGCCGCTCGTCGTACGGGTGCTCGCGCCCGGCTTCGGCGACCCCGCACTCGCCGTGGACTGCACCCGGATGACCGCGCTGACCGTCCTCACTTTCGGCGTCACCGGATACTTCAGCGCCGCCCTGCGCGCCCACGGCAGCTTCCTCCGCCCGGCGAGTGTCTACGTCGCCTACAACGCCGGCATCATCGCCACGACACTCGCCCTGCACTCCGTGTGGGGGGTACGCGCCGCCGCGGCCGGTGTCGCCGTCGGCGGCCTGCTCATGGTGGCCGTGCAACTGCCCGCCTTCGCCCGCCGTGTGACGCTGCGGCCGCTGGTGCGCCGCCCGCGGTCCAGGGCACCCCTCCTCGGCGCCGCCGTCCTCGCCCCCGTCGTGCTCTTCGCCGTCAGCCGCCAGTCCCAGGTCCTCGTCGAACGCTTCCTCGCCGCGCCGCTCCCCGCCGGGGCGATCTCCCATCTCAACTACGCGCAGAAGGTCGCCCAGATGCCGATGGTGCTGTCGCTGATGGTGTGCACGGTGACCTTCCCCGTCGTCGCCAAGGCCATGGCGGAGGGCGACCGCGACCGGGCCCGCCGCCGCGTCGAACAGGACCTCGCCATGGCCGGCGCGACGGTGCTGCTCGGCACGGCGATCGTCGTCGGATACGCGCCCCAGATCATCGAAGTGCTCTTCCAGCGCGGCGCGTTCGACGCACGGGACACCGAGGCCACCGCCACCGTCATGCGGGTGTACGCCGCCGGTCTCCTCGGCCACTGCCTCGTCGGCGCGCTCGGCCGGCCGTTCTTCTCCTCCGGCCGGCCCACCTGGTTCCCGGCCGCCGCGATGGCGGCGGGGCTCGCCGTCACCGTCGCCGCCGGTGCCGTCACCGTCGGCACGTTCGGTGTGCACGGCATCGCGGCCGCCAACGCCGCCGGCATCAGCACCACCGCGCTGCTGCTGCTGTGCGGCCTCGGGTCCCGGGGGGTCGCCATCCAGGTGCGCTCCGTCGGCGGCCGCATCGGACGGCTCACGGTGGCCGCGGCCGCCGCCACGGCGGCCGGACTCCTCGCCGCGCCGCTGACCGGCGGGCCGCTGCGGAGCCTCGCCGCCGGCTGCCTGCTGCTGCCCGCCGTCTTCCTGCTCACCGCCCGCGCCCTGCGCGCCCCCGAAGCCGTACACCTGCTGGGACTCGCACGACGGAGGCTGCTTCATGACCACTGACACCGCGGCACCACCCGCCGCCCCGGCCCTCGCCCGGCCGTGGATCCTGATGTACCACGCCGTCGGCGACCCCACCGCCGACCCGTACGGCATCGCCGTCGCGCCCGACCGCCTCGAACTCCACCTCCGCTGGCTGCGCGCCCGCGGCCTGCGCGGGGTCGGCGTGGCCGACCTGCTGCGCGCCCACAGCGCGGGCGACGCCGCCGGTCTCGTCGGCCTCACCTTCGACGACGGTTACGCCGACTTCGTCGGGACGGCACTGCCGCTCCTGGCCAGGTACGACTGCGCGGCCACCGTGTTCGTACTGCCCGGCAGGCTCGGCGGCACCAACGAGTGGGACCCCGAGGGTCCGCGCAGGGCGCTGCTCACCGGCCCGCAGATCAGGGCCGCCGCGGACGCGGGCACCGAGATCGCCTCGCACGGTCTGTTCCACCGCCGCCTGGCGGGCTGCCCGGACGACGTACTCGCCGAGGAGACCGCCCGCAGCCGCGAACTGCTCCACCGACTCACCGGCACGGCCCCGGCCGGGTTCTGCTACCCGTACGGCACCTTCGACGAGCGCGCCGCCGACGCCGTGCGCCGGGCGGGCTACACGTACGCCTGCGCCATCACCCCCGGCGCGGCGGCCGGCCCGTACGCCCTGCCCCGCACGCACATCAGCCAGGCCGACCGCGGCACCCGGCTGTGGGTGAAGCGGCTGCGGCACCGGGCACGCCGCAGTCCGGCGCTCGGCCCGGTGCGCTTCGGCGGTGCAGGGTGAGGGTGCTGCACATCATCACCGGCCTCGGCGTCGGCGGCGCGGAACAGCAACTGCGGCTGCTGCTGCGCCATCTCCCCGCCGAGTGCGACGTCGTGACCCTGACCAATCCGGGTCCGGTCGCCGCCGGGCTGCGCGCGGACGGGGTGCCGGTCACCCACCTCGGCATGGGCGGCAACACGGATCTCACGGCCCTGCCGCGGCTCGCCCGGTTCGTCCGGCGCGGCCGTTACGACCTCGTGCACACGCACCTGTACCGGGCCTGCGTCTACGGGCGGATCGCCGCCCGGCTGGCAGGGGTGCGGGCCGCCGTCGCCACCGAACACTCCCTGGGCGGGCGGGAGATCGAGGGCCGGCCGCTCACCCAGGGCACCCGCGCGCTGTACCTGACCACCGAACGCCTCGGCGCCGCCACCGTCGCCGTCTCCCCGACCGTGGCCGGCCGGCTCCGCGACTGGGGCGTCCCCGGCCCCCGCATCCACGTCGTGCCGAACGGCATCGACGCGGCCCGGTTCCGTTTCGACGCCTCCGGGCGGCGCGCCACCCGGAGGCGGCTCGGCGTCCCCGCAGACGCCTGCGTGGTCGGCGGCGTGGGCCGGCTCGTTCCCGGCAAACGCTTCGACGTTCTGATCGAGGCGGTCGCCGCGCTGCCCGGCGTCCGGCTGCTGCTCGCCGGCGACGGTCCGGAGCGGGACGCGCTGCGCGCCCTCGCCGTACGGCTCGGTGCGGGCGACCGGATCCGACTGGTCGGCGAGTGCGACGCCGACGGTGTCGCCGCGCTGCTGTCCGCCGTGGACCTGTTCGTGTCGGTCTCCCGTGAAGAGGCGTTCGGGCTCGCCGTGGTCGAGGCCCTCGCCGCCGGGCTGCCGGTCCTGCACAGCACCTGCCCCGCCGTCGACGACCTTCCGGCGGACGACGCACCGGGCGCCACCCGGCTGCGCGACGGCGGAGTCCGAGAGCTCGCGGAAGCGCTGCGCGCCCGGACGACCACGGGCCCCCGCCGGCTGCCGCCGCCCCGCGCGGTCGGCCGCTACGACATCGCGCGGGGCAGCCGCCTCCTGATGGACGTGTACGCGCACGCCCTGGACACCGCCCGGCCGGACCGCGACCGGCCGGAGCATTTCCATCCCGACCCGACCCGGAGAGCACTCCCATGACCGAGACGCACGAGCAGGAGCCCGCCGCCCGCGGCCGGTTCCGCCGCCTCGCGAAGATCACTCTGTCCGTCTGGTGGCCCCTGCCGGTCTGCGCCCTGCTCGGCACGGCCTGCGGTGCCTCCTACGGCCTGCTCAAAGCACCCGAGTACGCCTCCACCAGCTATGTCGTCGCCGTGGCCGCCAAGGGCTCCGACCCCGCCGCGGCGCTCGGCTTCGCCCAGGCCTACGGGCGCATCGCCACCAGCGACTCGACCCTCGCGTACGCG
>NZ_JBSGZJ010000576.1:0-3889 GCF_053610925.1 Streptomyces sp. NPDC054847
GCGCTCCACCTTGACCTCCAGGGGAGCCCGGAAGGACAACAGACCCAGCATCGGCGGGCGTGCCCCTTCCGGCGCGAGCCGGATCTCCGGCAGACGGCGTGCCACCGCCCGCAGGGCGATCGCCGCCTCCGTGCGTGCGAGGGAAGCGCCCGGACAGCGGTGGCGTCCGGCGCCGAAGGCCAGGTGGTGGCGGACGTTCTCGCGATGCGGACACATACGCTCCGGCTCCGCGAACACGGCCGGGTCGGAGCCGCTGCCCATCAGCATGAGCAGCAGCTGTGCCCCCGCCGGGAGTCGCGTACCCGCCAGTTCCACCGGCCGCGCGGTGACCCGGCGCCAGGTGGTCACCGGCGGCTCGCGCCGCAGCACCTCTTCCACCCAGGCCTCGGCCAGGCCGGCTTCCGGCACGAGCCGCGGCCAGAGCCCCGGTTCGCCGAGCGCCCGGCGCAGCACGGTGGCGATCAGCTGGCCGGTGGTGGACTGCCCGGCGATGAAGATGAAGAAGCAGGCGCTGACCGCGGTCGCCGTGTCCAGCGGTTCCCCTTCGGGGAGGAGGTGGCGGGACAGCGCTTCGATGAACGACTCGGCCCGAATGTCCGGCGACGATGTGGCACCGCGTACGGTGTCGGTCAGCCATCGGTGGAACTCGCCGACCAGCTCTGCCAGTTCCAGCTGGCGTTCGGCCGAGGGCCTGCCCCAGAACAGCTCCAGCGACGCGTCGCTCCAGCGGATCAGTGTGCCGGGCGTGACGCCCCGGACGCCGAGCAGTTCCATGAGCACCCGGCACGGCAGGATCTGGGCGTAGGAGGCGAACAGGTCCTCGTGACCGTCGGCGTCGATCCTGGCCTGCGCCGCGTCCAGCAACTCCTCTGCGCAGCGCTCGATCACGGGGACGGCGGCCGCCACCTGCCGGGCGTTGAAGAACCGGTTGACCAGCCTGCGCAGCCCGGCATGGCTGCTGGTGCCGTTGTTGGCCAGCGCGGGGGGCAGGGTGAAACCCGCCTTCGCGAGCCTCCGCAGCGCGGCAACCGGCAGCGGGGCGACCGCGTGCTGGGCGTTGTCGGGCAGGAAGACCGACGCGTCGGACAGCACCCGCCGCACGTCCTGGTGGCGGCTGACCAGCCACAGACCCGTCGCCTCGTCGTGGTGCACGGGCGCCTCGGCGCGCAGAAGGTCCAGCCACGGGTAGGGGTCGCGTACGAAGTCCGCACCGAACAGGTCGAGTCGCTCGCCCGGCACCGGAACATTCCAGGCCCGCGCCGACGGCGCCGCGGCTCTGGGACCAGGCACGCCGTAAGCCTCGGGCTCCGCGGTCGCGGTTCCCGAGGTCGAAGCGTCCCTGGCCGGAAAAGTCACGCGCGGACGCTAACACGCACCGTGACCGTCCTCGACGGCCTGTGCGCGGTATCACTCAGCCGGGCATACGGTCCGACCTGCCACCGCCGCCGTTCGCGCCCGGACCCCCGCATCGATGCCCCCCGCCGACGGCATCGTGCGCGTCGCCGCTGTCGCCGCGGCGGGCCGATCACACGTCACGTGGTCCTCGACGCCGTGGCCGGACCGTTCCGGGCGGCACCGTGCCTATGATCGACCCGGCCGTGGGAGGCCGGAGGGGGCAAGGCACCGTGGACGAGGACGGTTCGCTGCGTGAGGTCGTCTGGGGGCGGGATCTGCCTCTGCGCTTCGCGCTCGTCAGCGAGGAGTGGGACGGGGAGCAGACGGTGTGGGCGCGGTGCGTCGATGCCGACGGGCTGTTCATGGACCGGGCCGCGTTCCGGGAGCGGCTGACCCTCCTCGGCTGCGCCCCCACCGGCAGGCTCCGCAAGGCCGCCGAACGATGCGCGCGGAACACGCCTGTTCCCTTCGGCGAGCTGCACTTCACGGTGCACGACGTGGACACCGAGGATCCGTACACCTACGACTACTGCGCGCTCGACGACGTCGTCCTCATCGACGGCAGGCCGTGTGCGGCGGACCCGACGCTGCTCGACCTCGTGCTCGAAGGCGTGGTCACCGAGGGGCCGCCCTACTCCCGCAAGGAGCCCGCGAGGACGGAGGTCGCCCTCCTGAACGGCACCAGCGGCGGCCCGCTCGGGCACTGCCGCCGGGTGGAGGGCGTGTACGGTGACCGGCCGGACCCGGCCCGTCGCCCCGTACGCCTCATCGGGTGCGAGCCCGCGCCGAACCTGGTGCGCCGGTTGGTCCACCCCGGCGGCGGGGGCGACCACATGAAACTCTGGCTCCTCGACCGTACGGGCCGGCCGACCGCGGTCGAGGAGCACATCACGGCGGATGTCGACGAGTGCCGCCCCTCGGCGCTGGGCGGTGCGCTGATCGACGTGACGCTCAAGAGGGGACTCTTCCGCCGCAGTCCCTTCCCGCCCGCGGCCCGGCCCGTGTGGGACGCCTGGTACGAGGGTCCGCCCCGGGAACGCAACGCATGGGCACGGTTCCCGACCGACGGGCGCAGCGAGTGGCTGCGGTTCACGGAGGTGTGCGGGGGACCCGAGCAGCCCGGTGCGGTGTTCGAGATGGACGGGCGGCACGCCACCGACATCCCGGGCCTGCACTGCGCGATCGGCGAGGCCATCGGCGGCCCGGGGCAGCGGTGGCACCAGTGCTGGAACGCGCTGCGCGGCTGCCAGTGCCACGGCGAGGCGCCGCCCGCGCCCTTCACCCTCGTCTGGCACGACGCGGACGTGGCGCGGCAGCACTTGGCGGGCGTCAGTGTGGACACGGACGGCGAGGCGGGGTACTTCGACGCGGTGGTGCCGTTCCTGGAGCGGATGGGCGTCACCGTGGTGCTGCGTTAGGCCGTGTTCGGGACATGGGCCGTGACGGCCGCGGTCCGAGAGCCGGGGTGTCCCGGACCGCTCCTCGGCCGATCCGCCAGGGACGGAGCTTCTCGGGGTTTCTCACCGCCCAGATACGCCTGATGCGATCGCCCGCGAACTCGAAGGCGAACACGGTCGAGAGGTTGCCGTCCTGCTGCGCCACCAAGCCCGGCAGGCCGTTGACCGTGCACTCCAGGAACGTGGTGCGGTCGCCCGACACACGGGCGATCTCGGCGTAGGCGCGGGCGATCTGCTCACTGCCCACGATCGGGTGCGGGTGCGTGACGGCCAGCCCGCCGCCGTCGGCGGTCGCGACGGCGTGGGGGTCGAGCAGGCTGATCAGGGCGCCGATGTCCCTGGCCTCCCACGCCGTTCTGAACTCCTTGACGATGCCGGCCTGCCCGGCACTCGGGCCCGCCGGGCTCTGCGCGCTGCGGATGCGCCGGCGGGCGGACGAGGCGAGTTGGCGGCACGCCGCCGGAGTGCGGCCGACGATCTCGGCCACCTCGCCGAAGGGAAAGCGGAAGACGTCGTGCAGGACGAACGCCACGCGCTCGGCCGGGGTCATCGCATCGAGGACGACCAGGAAGGCCATCGTCACCGACTCGTCGACGGTGACCTGGTCGGCCGGGTCGGTCCCGCCGGCGCCGGAGCGCCCGCCGTGCCACTCCGTGGGTTCGGGCAGCGGTTCCGGGATCCAGTCGCCCACGTACGTCTCGCGCCTGTGCCGCGCCGAACCGAGCACGTTCAGGCAGACGCGGCCGGCGACCGTCATCAGCCAGGCGCCGGGCGACTCGATGGCCTGCCGCTCCTGTTCGGACATGGCGTACCAGCGGGCGTAGGTCTCCTGCACGACGTCCTCGGCGTCGGCAAGGGACCCGAGGAGTCGATAGCCGAGGTTGATCAGCCGACGCCGCTCACCCGTGATCGCGGTGAGGCCCGGATCGCTCTGATCGTCGCCGGTCTCGGCTCTCGTGGTCATGGTCCGACCGTCTCCTTCGCTCGCTTCTGTGCCGCTACCCGTTACGACAGCGCGGCGTGCCGGAATGTGAGGC
>NZ_JBSGZJ010000577.1:0-3887 GCF_053610925.1 Streptomyces sp. NPDC054847
CCCCGGGGGCGCCCGGCCGGCCCCGAGGGCCGGCGCGGCTCAGCGCCGGCGGGGCCGGGCGACGCGCCGGCGGCGGGTGCGGAGCGCCAGGGCGCCCGCGCCCAGCAGGATCGCGCCCCCGACCCCGACGCCGATACGGGTGAGCGGTCCGGAGCCGGTGGTGGCGAGCTGGCCGGAACGGCTCGGCGACACCCCGGCGGGCGTGACCGGGGCCGGCGCCGCGCTGCGGGACGGGTCCGTGGTGGTCCGGGCGGGGCTTGGCCCGGCCGACCGGCTCCCCTCCCCCGCCACGACGGTGAAGCGGTGGTCCCCCGAGGCCCCCACCCAGTCGCCGTCGTCCCCCTTGCGCTGCACGACGGCGGCGTTGACGGTGACCGTGTTCGAGGGCGTGTCGGTGGAGAGCGAGAGCCTGGTCCGTACGGTGAGCGTCCCGCCGGCGGGTACGACGAAGCCCTGGAAGTCGTCGAAGACGCCGACGATCTCGTCCTCGGTGGTCTCCTCGAGCACGACCGGGCGCCACCGTTCCGCGTCCGGGTCGTAGAACTCGAGGGTGACGCGGTCCTCGGTGAGTCCGCGGTCCTGGGCGGTGAGGACGATCACCGGGTGGATCCGGTGACAGGTCTCGCGGGTGCTGTTCGTGAGCTCCACCGACCAGGAGTGGAAGCCCGACCCTGCCCGGACGGTGGTGGGACCGCCATCAATCCGGGTCCCGATCGGGAACACCGGGTCGGAGACCTTGCCGCAGGTGGGCGCGCGGTCGGCGGGCCGGTCGCCGGACCGGTCCTCGGCCGGCGCGGTGGACGCGGCGGTGACGGACCGCTGGGGGCCGCGGGCGGCGATGGCGGCGGAGCCGCTGACCACCGCGGACGCGATCAGCGCCGCGACGGCTCCGAGGGCGAGGGCATTGCGCGTTCGCATGAGAGGCAGGCCTTTGCTTGCTCGCGTACTGCCGGGATCGCCCGGGCGTGGCCCGGGACCGTGCCATGTGTGCCCGCCGGCGCGGGCACCGCGGACCCGGTACGGCCGATCAGCGGCCGAACGCCCCTCCTGTCAGCGTATTTCCGGCGCCGGAGGATTGGCCTGCGGTCCCTCCGGGGACGCGGCGGCCGGGGCGACCGCTTCCGACCGGCCGAAGAGCGGGGCGAGCACGAGCTGGGCGGCGCCGTCGGCGACGGTCTGCTCGCCGTCCCCCGCTGCAGCCGTCACGGGGACATCGGCGCGCTGGGCGAGCACGGCCCGCACTCCCTGCACGAACTCGTCCGCCTGGGCGTCGACGACACGGCCGCCCAGGAGGACCCGTTCGATGTCGAGGAGTTCCACGAGGTTGGTGGCGCCGACGCCGAGGACACGGGCGGCGCCCGCGATGTCGCCACGGGCGACCGCTTCCAGGCAGAGCACCTCGATGCAGCCGCGTCTGCCGCAGGTGCACAGGGGCCCGTCGAGCTGGATCACCTGGTGGCCGAACTCGCCCGCGTCGGTGCGTGCGCCCCGGTAGAGCACGCCGCCGAGGACGAGTCCGGCGCCGAGCCCGGTGCCGAGGTGGAGGTAGGCGAAGGAGTCGCCGGGGCCGCGCAGGGCGATGCCGAGGGCCGCGGCGTTGGTGTCCTTGTCGAGGACGACGGGCAGCCCGAGACGTCCGGCGAGCACGTCCCGCAGCGGAAAGCCCTCCCACTGCGGGAAACCGGTGACGCGCTGGGTCACGCCGTTGAAGTGGTCGAGCGGTCCCGGCATGGCGACGCCGACCCCGAGCACCCGCAGACCGGCGGCACCGAGGACGAGACCGGCCGGTCCCGCCGGGTCCGCGTCGGCGAGGAGGACCCCGACCTCTGCCACCGTCTTGGTGACGACCGCATCGGTGCCCGCGCCGAGGTCCAGCGGGACCTTCCGGCCGGCGACACGGGTGCCGGCGAGGTCGACCAGGACCACCGTCAGCTCGTCCCGGTCCAGATGAACGCCCAGCGCGTACCCCGCGGAGGGCACCAGACGCAGCACCGTCCGCGGTTTACCGCCGGTCGACGCGCGCTGTCCCGCCTCCGCGACCGTGCCCTCCTCGCGCAGCCGGGCGACAATCTTGCTGACGGCCTGGGGTGTGAGCCCCGTGCCGTCGGCCAGTTCGAGCCTGCTGATGCCGCCCTCGCCCGCTGATCGCAGCAGGTCGAGGACGAGCGCCGCATTGTGGCTGCGCAGCGCGGGCAGATTGGCTCCCACTCCCGCCATGCTCCTGTTCACTCCTCCATTGTCCGCCCCGCTTGCAGTTTGGCAACACCGTTGCTTAAGTGGACGGCATGACTGGTACCGGCTCTCCCCTCCGCGTCGCACTCATCGGCTACGGCCTGGCGGGCTCCGTCTTCCACGCCCCGTTGATCGCCGCCACCGAGGGACTCGTCCTCGACACGGTCGTCACCTCCAGCCCGGAACGGCAGGAGCAGGCCCGCACCGCGTTCCCCGGGGTCCGCGTCGAGGCATCGCCGGACCGCCTGTGGGCCCGGGCCGACGAGCTCGACCTGATGGTCGTCGCCACACCGAACAAGACGCATGTCCCGCTCGCCCGCGCCGCCCTCGAGGCGGGTACCGCGGTCGTCGTCGACAAGCCCCTCGCCGGTACGGCCGCCGAGGCGCGGGCGCTCGCCGCCCTGGCCGCCGAGCGCGGTCTCGTGCTCTCCGTGTTCCAGAACCGCCGCTGGGACAACGACTTCCTGACCCTGCGGAGGCTCATCGAGGCCGGCGAACTGGGCGAGGTGCAGCGCTTCGAGTCCCGCTTCGAGCGCTGGCGCCCTCAGCTCAAGGGCGGCTGGCGCGAGTCGGGCGACCCGCAGGAGATCGGCGGCCTCCTCTACGACCTCGGCAGCCATGTCGTCGACCAGGCGCTGACCCTCTTCGGCCCCGCGGTGCGGGTGTACGCGGAGTCCGACGTGCGCCGCGCCGGCGCGCAGGCCGACGACGACACCTTCATCGCGATCACGCACGCCAACGGCGTCCGCTCGCATCTGTACGCCAGCGCCACGACCGCGCAGCTCGGCCCTCGATTCCGGGTTCTGGGCTCCGCAGGCGGGTACGTGAAGTACGGCCTGGACCCGCAGGAGGACGCTCTGCGCGCCGGCCGCCGTCCGGACGACGGCGAGCCATGGGGCGTGGAGCCGGAGTCGATGTGGGGCCGGGTCGGTGCGGGAGAGTCGCCGCTGACGGGCGGGGGCGCTCCCGTGGAGACCGTACCGGGCGACTACCCCGCGTACTACGCGGCGGTCGCCGCCGCGGTGCGCGAGAAGGCCGCTCCGCCGGTCACCGCGGAGGAGGCCGCGGCCGCCCTGGACGTACTGGAGGCCGCCCGCCGTTCCGCCCGTGAAGGGATCACCGTCACCGTGGAGGTCACCGCATGAACACGGACACGATGAAGCCGGTCCCCCACCTCACCGTCGACGAGATCGTCCAGCAGGAGCGGCGGCTCACGCTGCGCCGGTTCACCCACGCCGACGCGTGGGCGCTCGGCAGCATGCTGGTCGAGATGGCGCACCTGCGCGAGGCTCCGGTCGCCATCGACATCCGCCGCGGGGCGCAGCAGCTGTTCCATGCCGCGCTGCCGGGCTCGAGCGCCGACAACGACGCCTGGATTGACCGCAAGCGGCGGGTCGTGGAGCGGTACGGCGAGAGTTCGTACCTGGTCGGGGCACGCCACCGCGCCAAGGGCACCACGTTCGAGGAGTCCTCGCGGCTGGACCCGGACCTGTACGCGGCGCACGGCGGTTCGTTCCCGATCACGGTCGTCGGAGCCGGGGTCGTCGGCTCGGTGACGGTCTCCGGTCTGCCCCAGGCCGAGGACCACGCGATGGTGGTCGAGGCGCTGGAGCGCTTCATCGACAGGTGATACCGCGTTCGGGTCCGTGCGGTGC
>NZ_JBSGZJ010000578.1:0-3880 GCF_053610925.1 Streptomyces sp. NPDC054847
GCGTTAACGCGCACTAACCTCTCCTCATGACCGTTTCACTGGAAGTCTCCGAAGGCGTCGGCACCATCAGGCTCGACCGCCCTCCGATGAACGCCCTCGACATCGCCGTCCAGGACCGGCTGCGCGAGCTCGCGGAGGAGGCTGGCCGCCGTGACGACGTGCGGGCCGTGATCCTCTACGGCGGTGAGAAGGTGTTCGCGGCAGGCGCGGACATCAAGGAGATGCAGGCCATGGACCACGCGGCGATGGTCGTGCGTTCCCGGGCACTGCAGGAGTCCTTCACCGCCGTGGCCCGTATCCCGAAGCCCGTCGTCGCGGCCGTCACCGGCTACGCCCTCGGCGGCGGCTGTGAGCTCGCGCTCTGCGCGGACTACCGGATCGCCGCCGACAACGCCAAGCTCGGCCAGCCGGAGATCCTGCTCGGCCTCATCCCGGGAGCGGGCGGCACCCAGCGGCTGTCCCGGCTGATCGGCCCCTCCCGCGCCAAGGACCTGATCTTCACGGGCCGCATGGTCAAGGCGGAAGAGGCGCTCTCCCTCGGCCTGGTGGACCGTGTCGTCCCCGCCGCCGAGGTGTACGAGCAGGCACACGCCTGGGCCGCGGCATTGGCCAAGGGGCCCGCGCTGGCGCTGCGCGCGGCGAAGGAATCGGTGGACGCCGGACTCGAGACGGACATCGAGACCGGGCTCGCCGTGGAACGTAACTGGTTCGCCGGCCTGTTCGCCACCGAGGACCGGGAACGCGGCATGCGCAGCTTCGTCGAGGAAGGCCCGGGCAAGGCCAAGTTCCTCTGACCGCACCTGGTCGGGCACGGTTCCGGCTCTGTCCGGGCCCCGGGCAGTGGGCCCGCTCGGCAGGGCCGGCCCGCCGTGTGCGGCCCTGGTTACCTGTGCGTACCGCACGTTCGGAAGGTGACAGCGGTGACTGTCGGGCGCCCGGCGGCGCGTGACAACGTCACTCCTGTCACCGACCGAGGGAGTGTGCGTGAACAAGGGGTACGCGGTCTACTGCGACGCCGACCGGCACTTCTACGACGCGCCGCACCGCCTGGAGTTCGCAGCGGAGAGCTCTCACGGCTCCCTGTACGAGGCGGCGCGGCTGCCCGTCCCCGAGGGCTGGCTCAGCCACCGCACGGGCGACTGGCTCGCCCTGCGGCCCGTCGACCAGGCGCTGCCGTCCCAGGGCTGGAAGATCCATGTCTCCGCCTCCCTCGACAACGCGGAGTCCGTGCTCACCACGGTCCGGACGTACTGCCTGGCGCACGGGGTGGCGTTCAAGTTCGTCCCGAGCCGCTACCTGCTGCACCAGCGCAACGCCAAGTACGCCGACCGGGCGGCGAGCGGCAAGTTCATCACGGTCTACCCGGCGGACGACGCCCGATGCGGTCGGATCGCGGGCGACCTCGCCGCGCTCCTCGACGGCGAGCCCGGCCCGTACATCCTCAGCGACCTGCGCTGGGGCGCGGGACCGGTGCACCTGCGCTACGGGAGCTTCACCCGCCGCCACTGCTACGACGAGCACGGTGAGCTGCGCCCCGCGATCGAGAACGGGGCCGGCGCGCTCGTGCCCGACCCGCGCGAACCGGTGTTCCGCATACCCGGATGGGTCACCCCGCCCGACTATCTGCGGCCCCACCTCGAGGCCCGTGGCGCGGTGGCTGTCACAGACCTGCCGTACACCATCGACAAGGCGCTGCACTTCTCCAACGGCGGCGGGGTCTACGAGGCTCACCACAAGGCCACCGGCAGGCGGGTCGTGCTCAAGGAGGCCCGCCCGTACGCCGGCCTCGCCGCCGACGGCGCCGACGCGGTGACCCGCCTGGACCGGGAACACCGGGCGCTGCGGCAGCTGTCGGGGCTCGACTGCACGCCGGAGGTCGTGGACCGCTTCGTGCTGGGCGAGCACCACTTCCTCGCACTGGAACATGTGGCGGGCCGGCCGCTCAACTCCTTCTTCGCCCGCAGGCACCCGCTGATCGACGCGGACCCTTCGCCCGAGCGGCTGGACGAGTACACCCGGTGGGCGATGCGGATGCACGGCCTGGTCGAACAGGCGGTGGCCGACGTCCACGCACGCGGAGTGGTCTTCAACGATCTGCACCTGTTCAACATCATGGTCGCCGAGGACGAGGAGTCCGTGGTACTGCTCGACTTCGAAGCGGCACGCCCTGTGGAGGAGCGCGGCCGCCAGATCGTCGCCCACCCGGCGTTCGTCGCCCCCGCCGACCGGCGCGGCACCGACGTCGACCGCTACGCGCTGGCCTGCCTGCGGATCGCCCTGTTCCTGCCGCTCACCAGCCTGCTCGCCGTCGACCGGGGCAAGGCGGCGCACCTGGCCGACCTCGCGGCACGGCACTTCCCGGTGCCCCGCGACTTCCTCGACGAGGCCGTACGGGAGATCGGACGCGACCCGGCCGGGGGGCCGCCCAACGCGCCGGCGGGACGGTCTCTCCGGTTCCTCCCCGTGGAACCGGACGACTGGCCGCGCAGCCGCGACTCGATGGCCGGGGCGATCCTCGCGTCGGCGACCCCGGAGCGCGAGGACCGCTATTTCCCCGGCGACATCGCGCAGTTCGCGGCCGCGGGCGGCGGAGCGGCCTTCGGCCACGGTGCCGCCGGAGTGCTCTACGCGCTCCACGAGAGCGGCTCCCCGGCCTGCCCCGCCGCCGAGGAGTGGCTGCTGCGTCACGCCAAGGCACCCGACTCGGGCACTCCGCTCGGGTTCTACGACGGCCTTGCCGGCATCGCCTGGACCCTTCACCGGCTGGGACACACGGACCCCGCCCTGGAACTCGCCCACCGGATTCTCGAACAGGACTGGTCGGCACTCTCACCCGACCTGCACGGCGGCACGGCCGGACTCGGCCTCGCCTTCGACGCCCTCGCCGCCGCCACCGGGGAGACGGCCCTGCACGACGCCGCCCTCCGCTGCGCGGAGTTGACGGCCCGCCCCGTCCCTGCCGGAGCCGGGACCGGGCGGAGCCCACGGCGCACCGGGCTGCTGCACGGGTCCGCGGGCCGGGCGCTGCTCTTCGTGCGGCTGCACGAACGCACCGGGAACACCGCGCTGCTCGACCTCGCGGCCGAGGCGCTGCGCGACGACCTGTCCCGGTGCGTACAGGGTGCCGCGGGCACCCTCCAGGTGGACGAGGGCTGGCGCACGATGCCCTATCTGGGAGCGGGCAGCGTCGGCATAGGAATGGTGCTCGACGACTACGCGGCCCACCGCCGCGACGAGACCTTCGACCAGGCACGCCGCGAGATCGTACGCGCCGCGCAGGCCACGTTCTACGCACAGCCCGGCCTCTTCCGCGGCGCCGCCGGCATGGTCCTGCACCTCGCGCGTACCACCACGGGCGGCCCCGGCACCACAGCGGAGGACGTGCGCCGCCAGATCCGCTCTCTGGCCTGGCACGCCATGTCCTACGAAGGCCGGCTGGCCTTTCCCGGTGAGCAGATGATGCGGCTGTCGATGGACCTGTCCACCGGTACGGCCGGCTGCCTGCTGGCACTGGCGGCGGCGCTCGGCGACCGCCCGGCGCAGCTGCCGTTCCTGCCGCCGCTGCGGCACCCCCAAGAACCGGCCCCGTGACGGGGTCGTCAGTAGCACCGTCCCCGACAGAGAGGAAAAGATCATGACCCTGCTGGACCTGCAGTCGATGGAGACCCCGAAGGAAGAGGCCATCGGCGACGTCGAGACCGGCAGCCGCGCCAGCCTGCTGCTGTGCGGTGACAGCAGCCTCAGCCTGACCACCTGCAACTGATCCGGCGCGGCTCCGCGAGCGGCGCACGTCGCAGCGGAGTCCCGGCGCCCCCGGGGCACCACGCCGGGGGCGCCGCGGCGGCCGGTACGCGGCGCCGGGCGGGGGCCGGCGCTGCCC
>NZ_JBSGZJ010000579.1:0-3864 GCF_053610925.1 Streptomyces sp. NPDC054847
GACCGGGCACCGGCCCGCAGGGCCCCGACCCGAGCTGCCGCCCCAAGGCGGGACAGCAGCCCCCATGGAGCTGCCCCAGCCCAGAGCCTGACCGCCGCACTCGCGACCCGAACCGAGCCGCTGCCGGCCCAAGTCAGGACCTCCGCCCCTGCATGGAGCTGCCCCCGGGCCCCGAGGCCTGACCACCGCCCCGCATGGAGCGACCACCGGCCTCACGGCCCACGAGACCCGCCCCTGCGGGGACCACCGGCCGGAAGGGGCGGCACGGGCGGGAGGGGGGCGGGGTCGTAGGAGGGGGGTGTCCGGAAGTAAAGCGTCGCAACTCGCGCGAAGCGCGGTGAGGATAGCCATTCCGGACACCCCCCTCCGGAGGCCCCGACACCCGCACCACCCACGCGCGCAGCCACGCACCGCAGGGGCGAAACGCACCGCAGGGGCGAAACGCACCGCAGGGGCACAACGCACCCGCACCGGGGCCACGCCCCGCACGGGCGCAAGGCAACCAGACCGGTCCACGCCCCGCCTGGACGGCGTCCCCGGACCAGGGCCCTTCAGGGGCGACACACACCAGGACCGAGCCCGCCCGCAGGACGACACACCCCGGACCGGCCGACGCCGTCACGGGCACACGCCCCGCTGGAGCGCCACGCGGGACCGACGGGCCGGCCAGGCGCGCCCCCCGCAGGCAGAAGCGCGACCCGCCCCCGGGGACGCCACGTCACCTGGACCGCCCCGCCCCGCAGGGGCCACCGGCAACGGACCCGGCCGCGCCCGAAACCGCGAACGTCAGTGAGCCGAGCGGGACTTGAAGGCCGCCTTCCGCGCCTCCTTCGCAGTCGCCTTGTCCCGGTGCAGCCTTCCCATCGCCTCCAGCACATCCGCCGTCGCCGGATGCTCCACCCGCCACGCCGCGTCGAAGAACCCGGTGTGCCGGCCGACCAGCCCTTCGACCAGGTCCTGGAGTTCCGCGGCCTCGCCGCCCGCCGCGAGCTGCGCGGCGATCGTGTCGATCGCCAGCCAGAAGATCATGGACTCCGGCGGCGCGGGCACGTCCGACGCCCCGTGTTCGGCGAGCCATACGCGGGCGAGGCCGCCGAGTCGGGGGTCGTCGAGCACGTCGCGCACCGCGGGCTCTGCCTGCCGCCCGACCAGGGTGAGCGCCTGCTGGCAGTGGAGGCGGCGCAGCGGCGCGCCCCGGTCGTCGCCGCGCGCGGCGGTCAGGAGTTCGCGGGCGGCGTCGGCGGCGTCGCGCCGGGCGAGCCACTGCTCGGTCTCCGCGCGGGCGGCGAGTTCGGGGTAGCGGGCGAGCCCGTCGAGCAGCACGTCCGCGCCCTTGTCGGCGAGGTCGCCGACCGCGGGTGCCTCGATTCCGGCCTCCAGCAGCCGGGCCCTGATGCCGTAGAGGCCGAGGGGGGTGAGCCGGACCATGCCGTAGCGGGTGACGTCCTCGTCGTCGCCGAGGGGCCCGGGTTCCGCGGCGCTCTCCTCGGCCATCAACGCCTCGTCCACGGGCCGGTACTGGACGAGTCCGACGGGCTCCAGTACGCGGAACTGGTCGTCGAGGCGCATCATCGCCTCCGAGACCTGTTCCAGGACGTCGTCGGTCGGTTCTCCCATGTCGTCGGGGACGATCATCGACGCGGCGAGCACGGGCAGCGGGACGGGTCCCTCTTCTGCGGCCCTGTCGGAGACGGTGAGCAGGTAGAGGTTGCCGAGGACGCCTTCGAGGAACGCGGCTTCGCTTTCGGGGTCCCAGTCGAGCGCTTCGATGTCGATCTCACCGTCGTCGCCGACGACCGCGGAGATGTCGTCGAGGACGGGGGCGATGGCGTCGGCGAAGACGACGTCGAGGGCGTCGAGCCACAGTCCGAGGACGTCCTGCGGTGAACCGCCGGTGACGAGTGCGAGGTTGGCGCCGGCGACGGCGCCCGCGGTGTCGGAGTCGTCGTCGGGGTCCTCGGCGTCGACGAGGCCGGTGTCGACGGCGACGCGCCACGCCTCGCTCGCGCAGGCCTGGCCGTCCTCGTCCCCGGCGTCGAGTCCCAGCGCCTCGGCCGCCGCGGGGAGTTGCTCGTCGACGAGTTCACCGCCGACGCCGACCCGGGTCTGCGGGCCGGCCCAGCGTGCGAGCCTCACGGCCCGGGAGAGCAGCGGGGTGGCGAGTGCGTCCCGCGCCAGCTGCGCGTCCGAGTTCAGCCGTACCGGCGGCAGGGTGGGACGGTCTTGGGGCATCTGCTGGGTCTCCTCCGCGGCGTACCGGATCCGGGCGGCCTTGTGGGTGACTGGACGGCCCCCAGCGTAGACGCATTTCGTGCGGTTTCGCCGCGCCCGCCGGATCCGGCCGACCGGTCCGGCGACCGTGCCTCCGCCGGGGCGCGCGTTCATGTGGACTTAGGTCTCAGTACACCGGCCGACCCTTGACAAGTGGCCTGTCCAGCCAAGAGATTGACGCGCGTAGAACCTGCCCGGACCTCCCGGGGTCCCGTGCACCCTCATCCCTCACCTCCGGAGAACCTTGATGCCTTCCTCCGTCGTACCGAGAACTACCGCCGTGGCTACCGTCGTGGCCGCCGCGCTGGCCGCCGGTCTGCTCGCCGGGTCCGCGAACGCCGCCGACGGCGCCACGGCCGCTGCCGCGCAGGTGCGTATCCACGACATTCAGGGCAGCACCCGCATTTCCCCGCTGGAGGGGAAGCAGGTCGCCGATGTGCCGGGCATCGTCACGGGTGTTCGGACCTACGGCTCCCGGGGTTTCTGGTTCCAGGACCCTGAGGCCGACGGTGACGTGGCGACCAGCGAGGGCGTCTTCGTCTTCACCAGCTCGGCGCCGAAGGTCGCGGTGGGCGACCGGGTCACCGTCTCCGGCACGGTCACGGAGTACGTCCCCGGGGGCGCGTCGTCCGGCAACCAGTCGCTGACCGAGATAACGAAGCCGACCGTCACCGTGGTGTCCTCCGGCAACAAGGTGCCCGCTCCCGTGACGGTCTCCGCCTGGTCGGTGCCTTCCGAGTACGCCCCGCAGGGCGACCCGGCGGCGGGCGGAAGCATCAACGGCCTGCCCCTGGCCCCGCGTACGTACGCCCTGGACTACTACGAGTCCCTGGAGGGCACGAACGTCAGCGTCGGCACTTCGCGCGTGGTCGGCGCGACCGATCCGCATGCCGAGCTGTGGGTGACGGTGAAGCCGTGGGAGAACGACAACCGGCGCGGCGGCACGGTCTACGGCTCCTACGAGTCGCAGAACACCGGCCGCCTTCAGATCCAGTCGCTGATCCCGCTGGCGCAGCAGCCCTTCCCGAAGGCGAACGTGGGTGACGTGCTCGCGGGCACCACGGAGGGCCCGCTGGACTTCAACCAGTACGGCGGCTACACGCTGACGGCCCGCACGCTCGGCACGGTCGAGGACCGCGGTCTGACGCGTGAGCGGACCCGTCCGCAGCGCAACGGTGAACTGGCCGTGGCCACGTACAACGTGGAGAACCTGGACCCGTCCGACCCGCAGGAGAAGTTCGACGCGCTGGCGAAGGCCGTCGTGGAGAACCTGGCCTCGCCCGACATCCTCGCTCTGGAGGAGATCCAGGACGACACCGGCGCCACGAACGACGGCACGGTGTCGGCCGCCCGGACGGTCCAGAAGTTCACGGACGCGATCGTCGCGGCCGGCGGTCCCGCGTACGAGTGGCGTTCCGTCGACCCGGTGAACAACGAGGACGGCGGCCAGCCGGGCGGCAACATCCGCCAGGTGTTCCTCTTCAACCCGGAGAGGGTCTCCTTCACCGACCGCGCGGGCGGCGACGCGACGACGGCGACCGGGGTCGTACGGGAGCGCGGCCGTGCCGCGCTCACCCTGTCCCCGGGTCGCAT
>NZ_JBSGZJ010000580.1:0-3834 GCF_053610925.1 Streptomyces sp. NPDC054847
GGTGTGCGCCGACCGCCACCCCTCACGAAGGAGAACCCGCCTCGATGACCGTCGACAGCACCCCGCAGGCCCAGGCCGCACCAGCGGTGCCTCAGCAGTCCCTGAGCACCGCCGCAGCCCGCAACCTCGCCACCACCACCAAGTCCGCCCCGCAGATGCAGGAGATCACCTCCCGCTGGCTGCTGCGGATGCTCCCCTGGGTCGAGACGAAGGGCGGCGCCTACCGGGTCAACCGCCGGTTGCGCTACACCGTCGGCGACGGGCGCATCGACTTCGTCCAGGACGGCGCCACGGTCCGGGTCATCCCCGACGAACTCGGCGAACTCGCCCTGCTGCGCGGCTTCCCGGACTCCGAAGTCCTCAGCGCCCTCGCCGGGCGTTGTACGCAACGCGACTTCGCGGCGGGGGACGTCCTCGTCGAGCGCGGCGCCGAGGCCGACCGGATCCACATGATCGCCCACGGCCGTGTCCGGCAGACCTCCGAAGGCAAATACGGCGGGGAGCTCGCCATCGCGGTGCTCGCGGACGGCGACCACTTCGGAGAGAACGCCCTGCTGGACAGCGACGCCCGCTACGACTACACGGCCACCGCCGAGACGTCCGGCACTCTCCTCACCCTCTCCCGCGCCGACTTCGCCGCCGTACAGGCGTCCGCGCCGAGCCTCCAGTCCCACATCGAGGAGTTCAGCTCTCTCGGACAGCAACGGCAGAACAAGCACGGTGAGGCCGAGATCCGCATGTCGGCCGGCCATGTGGGCGAGGCCGAACTGCCGGGCGCGTTCGTCGACTACGAGTCGAAGCCACGCGAGTACGAACTCTCCGTCGCGCAGACCGTCCTGAGGGTCCACACCCGTGTCGCCGACCTCTACAACGGCCCGATGAACCAGACGGAGGAACAGCTCCGCCTCACCATCGAGGCGCTGCGCGAGCGCCAGGAACACGAGCTCATCAACAACCGCGAGTTCGGCCTGCTGCACAACGCCGACTTCAAGCAGCGGATCCAGCCCCACTCCGGCCCGCCGACCCCGGACGACATGGACGAGCTGCTCTGCCGCCGCCGCGGCACCAAGCTGTTCCTCGCCCACCCGAGGACGATCGCCGCGATCGGGCGCGGCTTCAACGCCTGCGGTCTCTATCCGGACCATGTCGACCTCGGTGGCCAGTCCGTGCCGGCCTGGCGCGGGGTTCCGATCCTGCCCTGCAACAAGATCCCGATCAGCAAGGAGCAGACCAGCTCCATCATCGCCATGCGTCTGGGCGAGGAGAACCAGGGTGTCATCGGGCTGCGGCAGACCGGCCTGCCGGACGAGTACGAGCCGGGACTCTCCGTGCGGTTCATGGGCATCAGCGAGCAGGCGATCATCTCCTACCTCGTCACCACGTACTACTCCGCCGCGGTGCTCGTACCCGATGCGCTGGGCGTGATGGAGAACGTGCAGATCGCGCGCAGGGGCGACCAGGGAACCGGCTGACGGCCCCGGCGCCGGCCGGGAACCGCCTTGCCCGGCGGACCCCTGCCCCAGGTCCGGAACGATCCCACCCACCGCAGCAAGGAGCCACGGAATGCCCGACCCTGGACCCTTCCCGCAGCAGTCGAGGCCGCACGACGCCGTGGCCCGCTCCGTCCCCGCTCCCGCGCACGCCCTCACCCGCTCCGGAGCACCCGTCCCGCAGGCCGAGCCTGTGGAGCCACCCGCGGCGACGGTTGCGGACATGCCCGCGCCGGTGGCCCCCGGCCTGCCGGCCGCGCAGCCTGCGCCGATCACCCCGCCGGAACCGGCGGCCGACTCCTCCGTCGCGGCCGTGCCTGTCGCGGACTCCGCCGTGCAGCGGGCCCTGCGCGGGCCGAGTGGTCTGGGTACGGCTTCGCTCTCCTTGGCCCGCCGCCCGGACCCGCGGCCGGACCCGGCGCTTCCGGAACCCGAGCCGCCGGCCGAAGGCCGGGCCGTGCCGGGCCTCTACCACCACCCCGTACCGGAGCCCGATCCCGTACGGGTGGAGGAGGTCAGCCGTCGGATCAAGCGGTGGGCCGAGGACGAGGTCCAGCTCTACCCCGAGGACTGGAAAGGCGAGTTCGACGGGTTCTCCGTCGGGCGCTACATGGTCGCCTGCCACCCTGACGCCCCCCTCGTCGACCATCTGATGCTCGCCACCCGGCTGATGGTCGCGGAGAACGCCGTCGACGACTGCTACTGCGAGGACCACGGAGGCTCACCCGTCGGTCTCGGCGGACGCCTCCTCCTCGCGCACACCGCGCTCGACCGCCTCCACACCACCTCGGAATACGAGCCGGCGTGGGAGGAGTCCCTCGGCACGGACGCCCCGCGGCGCGCGTACCGCAGCGCCATGGACTACTTCGTACGGGCCGCCACGCCCTCCCAGGCAGACCGCTACCGGCACGACATGGCCCGGCTGCACTTGGGCTACCTGGCCGAGGCCGCCTGGGCCGAGACCGATCACGTCCCGCAGGTGTGGGAGTACCTGGCCATGCGCCAGTTCAACAACTTCCGCCCCTGTCCCACCATCACCGACACCGTGGGCGGCTACGAACTGCCGGCGGACCTGCATGCCCGGCCGGAGATGCAGCGGGTCATCGCACTCGCCGGGAATGCGACCACCATCGTCAACGACCTCTACTCCTACACCAAGGAGCTCGACAGCCCCGGCCGGCATCTGAACCTGCCGGTGGTGATCGCGGAGCGCGAGCAGCTTTCCGAGCGCGACGCGTACCTGAAGGCGGTCGAGGTCCACAACGAGCTCATGTACGCCTTCGAGGCAGCCGCGGCCGACCTGGCCGCCGCCTGCCCCCTGCCCGCCGTGCTGCGTTTCCTCAAGGGCGTGGCCGCGTGGGTCGACGGCAACCACTACTGGCACCGCACCAACACCTACCGATACAGCCTGCCCGACTTCTGGTAAGGAACGGACATCTCTGTGACCACCGAACTGAACCCCACCGCCTCCGCGATGATCCCGGCCCCGGCGACGCCCTACCAGCGGGACATCGCCCGTTACTGGAACAGCGAGGCGAGGCCGGTGAACCTGCGCCTCGGTGACGTGGACGGGCTCTACCACCACCACTACGGCATCGGCGCCGTCGACCACGACGCGCTCGGCGACCCCGAGGACAGCGCGTACGAGAAGAGGCTGATCGCCGAACTGCACCGCCTCGAGTCGGCGCAGACGGAGGTCCTCCTGGACCACCTCGGTCCCATCGGGGTCGACGACACACTCGTCGACGCCGGCTGCGGGCGCGGCGGGTCCATGGTCATGGCCCACCAGCGCTTCGGCTGCAAGGTCGAGGGCGTCACCCTCTCCACCTCACAGGCCGACTTCGGCAACGGGCGCGCGAGGGAGCTCCGCATCCAGGACCGCGTCCGCGCACGCGTCTGCAACATGCTCGACACGCCGTTCGAGAACGGCAGCATCGCCGCCTCGTGGAACAACGAGTCGTCCATGTACGTCGACCTGCACGACCTTCTCGCCGAGCACTCCCGCTTCCTCAAGGTCGGCGGCCGGTACGTGACGATCACCGGGTGCTGGAACCCCCGCTACGGCCAGCCGTCGAAGTGGGTCTCCCAGATCAACGCCCACTTCGAGTGCAACATCCACTCCCGCCGCGAATACCTCCGTGCCATGGCCGACAACCGGCTCGTGCCGCAGGCCGTCATCGACCTCACCCCGGACACGCTGCCCTACTGGGAGCTGCGGGCCACGTCCTCCCTGGTCACCGGGATCGAGGAAGCGTTCATCAAGGCGTACGGGGACGGCTCCTTCCAGTACGTCCTGATCGCGGCCGACCGCGTCTGACCTCGGTCGCGCAGGCCGGGTCCGTCC
>NZ_JBSGZJ010000581.1:0-3824 GCF_053610925.1 Streptomyces sp. NPDC054847
GTCGTTGACCGGGCGCCCCTTTCGCTTACGCGGTGCCGCTACTTCGCGACACGCACCTCGTTGCGCACGTCGGAAGCGAGCTTCGCCGCCTCGTCGAGCGTGGTGCCCTTCGCGCCCTGGACCGGCTCGACGACGCCGAGGGTGCTGTAGTCGGACCACAGGCACATGTAGGTCTTCTGGGTCATGCCCGTCTTCTGGTTCTTGCTCTCGGCCTCCTGGCACTTCATCAAAGCGCCGTCCAGGCCGTCGGGGTTCACCTCCTGCGGGTCCCCGATCATCTTGGTCTCCGTGTCCTTCGTGTTCTTGCTGAACTCGGCGAAGGCCGCGTCGAGGACCTTCGCCGGGTCCTCGATCTTGCCGTAGAAGCCGATGAAGACCAGGTTCTGCGCCTTGGAGACCTTCTCGAGCGCCGTGGGGTCGCTCGGGTCGAGCTTCGTCAGATCGATCGTCGAGTAGGTGGAACCGATGGACATGGCATCGGTCACCCCGCTCGCGGCGAGCATCTTCGAGGAGTCCTCGTCGGCCGGCTTCGGCTCCGGATCCTTCTTGTCGGCGCGCATGTACTTGCCGCCGATGATGGTCTTCGGCGCCGTCAGCTTGTGCGGGCCGTCGTCCTCGAGGCCGCCACCGCCGCCGCCGAAGACGAAGTAGCCGCCCACGCCCAGCGCGGCCACCAGCACCGCCGCGCCGATGATGAGACCGGTCTTCTTGCCGCCACCGCCCTGGGCCGGCGGCGGGGGCGGATAGCCGCCCGGCTGCTGCGCGCCGTACTGGGGCTGCTGGCCGTAAGGGCCGGGCTGACCGGGCTGTCCGGGCTGCTGCGGGTATCCATAAGGCTGCTGCGGCGGCACACCCTGCGGGGCCTGCTGCGGGTACCCGTAACCGGGCTGCGGGGCCTGCGGCTGCTGGCCGTAAGGGCCGGGCTGGCCCTGCGGCTGGCCGTAAGGCCCCGGCTGGCCGTACGGTCCGGGCTGCTGCGGCTGCTGCCCGCCGTACGGGCCCGGCTGGTTGTAGCTCATTACGGGTTTTCCCCTCGTGATGTCTGTGTGTCCCGAACATCCTGGCCCAAGCCCCGGCCCGATGGGGCCCCGGGGGGCACACCGTTACCGAAGAATCGAGTTTCGGAACGGCTCCATGACACCTCTAAACTGGCCCCGTGACCGAGAAGACTCAGCAGCAGACAGCGCCCACTCCCGAACTGCCGACCCAGTACGCGCCGGCCGAGGTCGAGGGGGCGTTGTACGAGCGCTGGGTAGAACGCGGGTACTTCGAGGCGGACGCGCAGAGCGACAAGCCGCCGTTCACGGTCGTCATCCCGCCGCCCAACGTCACCGGAAGCCTCCACCTGGGCCACGCCTTCGAGCACACGCTGATCGACGCGCTCACCCGCCGCAAGCGGATGCAGGGTTACGAGACGCTGTGGCAGCCCGGCATGGACCACGCCGGCATCGCCACGCAGAACGTCGTCGAGCGTGAGCTCGCCAAGGAGGGCAAGTCCCGTCACGACCTCGGCCGTGAGGCGTTCATCGAGCGGGTCTGGCAGTGGAAGGGCGAGTCCGGCGGGCAGATCTCCGGCCAGATGCGCCGCCTCGGCGACGGTGTCGCCTGGTCCCGCGAGCGGTTCACGATGGACGAGGGCCTGTCCCAGGCCGTCCAGACCATCTTCAAGAGGCTCTACGACGACGAGCTGATCTACCGCGCCGAGCGCATCATCAACTGGTGCCCGCGCTGTCTGACCGCCATCTCCGACATCGAGGTCGAGTACCAGGACGACGACGGCGAGCTCGTCTCCATGAAGTACGGCGACGGCGACGACACCATCGTCGTCGCGACGACGCGCGCGGAGACGATGCTCGGTGACACGGCCGTCGCCGTCCACCCCGACGACGAGCGCTACAAGCACCTCATCGGCAAGCAGATCAAGCTGCCACTGACGGACCGTTCGATCCCGGTCGTCGCGGACACGCACGTCGACCCCGAGTTCGGCACCGGCGCCGTCAAGGTGACGCCCGCCCATGACCCGAACGACTTCGAGATCGGGCAGCGGCACAACCTGCCCTCCCTCGCGGTCATGGACGAGCGCGCCGTCATCACCGCTCACGGACCGTTCGAGGGTCTCGACCGCCTCGAGGCACGGTCGGCGATCGTCGGCGCCCTGCGCGCCGAGGGCCGGATCGTCGCCGAGAAGCGCCCGTACGTCCACTCCGTCGGCCACTGCTCGCGCTGCAAGACGACCATCGAGCCGCGGCTGTCCATGCAGTGGTGGGTCAAGGTCGGCCCGCTGGCCAAGGCGGCCGGGGACGCCGTCCGCGACGGCCGGGTCAAGATCCACCCGCAGGAGATGGAGAAGCGCTACTTCGACTGGGTCGACAACCTCCACGACTGGTGCATCTCGCGCCAGTTGTGGTGGGGCCACCGCATCCCCGTCTGGTACGGCCCGAACGGCGAGATCGTCTGCGTCGGCCCCGACGAGCAACCGCCGAGCGGCGACGGCTGGACCCAGGAGACCGACGTCCTCGACACCTGGTTCTCTTCGGGTCTGTGGCCCTTCTCCACGCTGGGGTGGCCGGAGCAGACCGAGAGCCTCGCGAAGTTCTATCCGAACTCCGTCCTGGTCACGGGCTACGACATCCTCTTCTTCTGGGTCGCCCGGATGATGATGTTCGGCCTCTACGCGATGGACGGCACGCCGCCGTTCCACACCATCGCCCTGCACGGCATGGTCCGGGACCAGTTCGGCAAGAAGATGTCGAAGTCCTTCGGCAACGCGGTCAACCCGCTGGACTGGATGGACAAGTACGGCTCCGACGCGCTGCGCTTCACGCTCGCCCGGGGCGCCAACCCGGGTGTCGACGTCCCGATCGGCGAGGACTGGGTCCAGGGCTCCCGGAACTTCGCCAACAAGATCTGGAACGCCACCCGCTTCGCGCTGATGAACGGCGCCACCGTCGAGGGCCCGCTGCCGGCGCCCGAGGAGATGTCCTCCACGGACCGGTGGATCCTGTCGCGGCTGAACAAGACCGTCGCCGAGGTGGACGCGTACTACGAGGACTACCAGTTCGCGAAGCTGTCGGAGACTCTCTTCCACTTCGCCTGGGACGAGGTCTTCGACTGGTACGTCGAGCTGTCCAAGACGACGTTCTTCGCGGGCGGCGAGCCGGCCAAGGTCTCGGCCCGGGTCCTGGGCGAGGTCCTCGACGTCATGCTGCGGCTGCTCCACCCGGTGGTCCCGTTCGTCACGGAGACGCTGTGGACCGCGCTGACCGGTAAGGAGTCGCTCGTCATCGCCGACTGGCCGGCCGACAGCGCCTTCCGCGACGAGGCCGCCGAGCGGGAGATCGAGCTCGTCCAGCGGGTCGTCACCGAGGTCCGCCGGTTCCGCAGCGACCAGGGACTGCAGCCCGGCCAGAAGGTCCCCGCCAGGCTCACCCTCGACGGCACGGCGCTCGCCCCGCACGAGGCCGCGATCCGTCAGCTGCTGCGCCTCCAGCCGGAGGGCGAGGGCTTCCACGCCACCGCGTCGCTGCCCGTCGCCGGTGCCACCGTCGCGCTCGACCTGTCGGGCACGATCGACGTCGAGGCGGAGCGCAAGCGGCTGACGAAGGACCTGGGCGCGGCGGAGAAGGAGGTCGCCCAGGCGACCGCCAAGCTCGGCAACGAGGCGTTCCTCGCCAAGGCACCGGACAACGTGGTCGACAAGATCCGCACCCGGCTCGCCAAGGCCGAGGAGGACATCGCGCGGATCAACACCCAGCTCGCCAACCTGCCGGCGAGCTGAGCCGCGGGAACGCGATACGGCCGAGGCCCCGGGGACGCCCCCGGGG
>NZ_JBSGZJ010000582.1:0-3791 GCF_053610925.1 Streptomyces sp. NPDC054847
CGGTTGTTTGCCCCCGCAAAACCCCCCCATCCGCTTTTCCGGCCCCATCGGGGGGGCGCCTCCCCCGGGCGCCCCGCCCCCCCACCGGAAGGGGTGAATGCACGTAACTTTCGCTGCCGGGTAGCGTTCTGTCGCGCTACGGTGCGATTCGGCTACAGAGGGTCAGGCTGCGGCCATTGCACGGAAGGGGTGACTCAATCGCCGGGGTACACCCATGGATTGGCCCGGCACTTGATGCCGCCGACGTCCAGCGTCTTGGTCTGCTGTTGCATCACGGGCGCGAGGGCACCCGGGGTGGAGCAGTTCACGTGGTTGTAGCCGAGGCGGTGCCCGACTTCGTGATTGATGAGCATCTGGCGATACGCCAGCATCGCGTCGTCGCCGTAGGTCTCGGCGCCCTGTGCCCACCGGAACGCGTTGATCATCACGCGCTCGGTCGAGGCGGAGTCGCAGGAGACGTTGTCCACGGTCGTGTCGAGCCCCGACTTCGCGCACCAGACGGCGGTGGTCCCCGGGCTCGCCAGCGTGATGACGAACTCGGCCTCGCCGGACGAGATCCGCTCGAAGGTCATGGCCCCGCCGTGCGCCCAGCTGCGGTCGTCGTTCAGCGTCTCCTGGACGGCCCTGGCGAAGAGACCGGCGTCCAGGCCGAGGCCCTTCTCGACATCGATGCGGTAGCTGACCTTGCGGCCCTTGCCGGGCGCCTTGTCGAAGCCGGGAACGGCCTCGAAGTCACCGGAGGCCTTGAGGTCCGGGTCGATCGGGAACTGCCGCGTCATCAGCTGCTGGTAGGTCGGGGGAGCGGCCGGGGGTTTCGCGGCCTGGGGCGGGGTGGGCCTGCCCTCCGAGCGGTCGGGCCGCTGCTGCGCCTCCCGCTCCTCGCCGGACGCCTGCGAGCCGATCTCGCCCGACCGGTCCGTCGCGACCTGTCCGGCCACCACCACGGCGAGCACGGTGGTCACCGCGGCGGCCGCGATGCCCGTGAACGTACGGCCCTTGCCGCCCTTGGCGGGCGGTTCCCCGGCCGGCGCGGCGTCCGGGTCGGGAACGTCCTCGGTGTCCGCGGCGATCTCGGGCGGCCGCCCGTGCCCCGAATCCCAGTCGGTGACGGAGTCGTAGGGATAGTCGGGCGAGTACCGGTCAGGGCGCGGCGGGCGCGGGTCGGGGGCCCGGTCGAAGGCCTCGACGTACTCCCGGCGGGGGCCCGGTATGCGCGGCCCGGTGGTCATGGTGCGCGACTGGGGCGGCTGGACGCGCTGCGCGCCCTGCTCCGGCGACGTGCCCTGCCAGTCCCCCCACCCACCGCCGGGCTCCCGGTGTTCCGGGTGCCCGCCGCGGGCGTGCGGCACCCCGTGGTCGGTGCCGTGACCGGGAGCGTTCCACCCGGGGGCGGGACCGGGCCCCGGCGCGAGCCTGCGCCGGCCGTTGCCGGGTACGGCGGTCACGGCCTCCCGTTCACCGGAGTCCGGTCCACCGTCCGCGCCGGTGCGGGCTCCCTTCGGAAGAGGGCCCTTGCGGCTGTGTCGTCCCACGCCCCGGATCAGCTCCTACCGCAGTCGTCGAGCAGCTCCCGGAAGGCCTGGGCGACCGCTTCCGGATACTCCATCATCGCAACGTGCCCGGCGTCCGGGAGCGTCAGCAGCCGGGAACCCCGGAACGCCGCTGCCGCCTTGCGCGCCATACGGTACGAGATGAGGAGGTCCTTGCGCCCGTAGACGAGGAGGGTCGGGGCGAGCACCCGCTCCGCCTGACGCCACAGTCCCTGCTGTCCGCCGAGGGTGTAGGCGTCCACGATGCCACGCGCCGACCTGGTCATCGCGTCCCAGAAGTAAGGAAGGCTCATCCGCCGTTCCATCTCCTCGACGGCGCGGCGGAGGGCTTCCTCCGTCACCCGTGAGGGGTCTCCGTAACAGAGCGCCAGTACCCCGCGCGTGCGGCGCTCAGCGGTCCAGTCCTTGGTCATCCGCGCGAAGAGGCCGGTGACTCCCGGCACCGCGAGCAAGGCGGTCGGCACGGCGGAGCGCTGCACGCGAAGCTCGGGAAGGGCGGGCGAGACGAGGCTCAGCGTGCGCACCAGGTCGGGCCTGGCGGCCGCGACGCGGGTGCAGACGGCGCCGCCGAGGGAGTTGCCCAGCAGATGCACGGGGCCGCGGGCGCTCGCGTCGAGGAAACGGATCACCGCCCTGGCGTGACCGGTGACCGAGTAGTTGCCGTCGTCCGGCGGCGGGGAGTCCCCGAAGCCGGGCAGGTCGATCGCCTCACCGTCCACGACGCCCTCGAGCTGCGCCATCAGCGCCGACCAGTTCTGCGAGGACCCGCCCAGTCCGTGCACGTACAGCGCGGGCGGCAGTCCGGTGCGCGCCGGGGGCCGGGAGCGGACCGTCAGGGTGAGCCCGGGCAGAGACACGGAACGGAGCTTCTCGCCGTCGGCGACGTGCACCGTCGCGACCTTCGGGGCCATCGCGGCACTGAGGGCGCGGGCTCCCGGCAGCTCGGTCGAAGACATGCGGCAATGTTACGAGACGATCACGCGGTGCTTGATGTGTTCGGTGTCACACATCACTCGCGTTCTGCCGGGCACCCGGACCTCGTCACCGAATCACCACGTAGCGACATGAATCAGTACCTCATAGGCTCGTAATCAAAAGCGCGCTCTCCATCGAAAGCGGTGCCGAATGTCAGTCGATCCGACCGATCCCGAGACCTTCGAGGAAGACGACAACGAGAACAGTGCGACGCATGCCGCGGAGGTCCCAGAGGCCGATGCCGCCGAGCAGCACACCGACGTACGCGCCGAGCGCGACGACCCGATGAATCACGTCGACCCGGCCGCCGCGAACGAGGCGGATGCCGTCGAACAGACCCGCGTGGTCAAACTCGACGAGGACGACTACCGGTGACCTGCCGCCCGTTGCCCCGGTATGTCCGGGGAAGGGGCGTGAACCGGCAGCTTCCGAGACTGTCCGGTCCGTGAAATCCTGCGTCCGCACGACGCACAGCCGGGTTACCCAAAAGTACGATGGCGGGCGCGGCGCACAGCGCGCGCGGAGCCCCCGCGCCGGGCCGGACAATTCTTGGTCGAGGAAGAGTCTGCCCGAACTGTGCTTGTCAGAACTGTGCTTGTTCTTACATTGGGAGGCGGCGTGACAGCCATCGAGCAGACAGAGGCGGCGCGCCCGCGGGGCACACGCCTGCCACGCCGAGCCCGCAGAAACCAGCTCCTGGGCGCCGCCCAGGAAGTTTTCGTGGCTCAGGGATACCACTCGGCGGCGATGGACGACATCGCCGAGCGTGCCGGGGTCAGCAAGCCCGTGCTCTACCAGCACTTCCCGGGCAAGCTCGAGCTCTACCTGGCGCTCCTGGACCAGCACTGCGAATCGCTGCTCCAGGCCGTCCGCGGCGCGCTCGCCTCGACGACGGACAACAAGCTCCGCGTCGCCGCCACCATGGACGCCTACTTCGCCTACGTAGAGGACGAGGGCGGTGCGTTCCGGCTGGTCTTCGAGTCGGACCTGACCAACGAGCCCGCCGTCCGCGAGCGGGTGGACCGGGTCTCGCTGCAGTGCGCCGAGGCCATCTCCGACGTGATCGCGGAGGACACGGGCCTGTCCAAGGACGAGTCGATGCTGCTGGCGGTGGGTCTGGGCGGCGTCTCCCAGGTCGTCGCCCGTTACTGGCTCTCCAGCGGCTCGGCCATCCCGCGCGACACGGCGGTCCAGCTGCTGACGTCGCTGGCCTGGCGCGGTATCGCCGGCTTCCCGCTGCACGGCACCGAGCAGCAGCACTGAGAC
>NZ_JBSGZJ010000583.1:0-3788 GCF_053610925.1 Streptomyces sp. NPDC054847
GCCCGAGGTGGCCGGCCTGCGGCGGGTCAGGTCGGGTCAGGTCAGCGACCGGCGTCGTACGACGCTGTGAGCTCGCGGCACTTCTTCACGTCGTCCGCCATCGCCACGAGCAGCGAGTCGATGGTGTCGAACTTCTCCTGGCCGCGTACGTACGCCAGGAAGTCCACCGTGACGTGAAGCCCGTACAGCTCGAGTCCCACCCGGTCGATCGCGTACGCCTCCACGGTCCGCTCCGTGCCGTCGAACTGGGGGTTGGTGCCCACCGAGATCGCCGCCGGCATCCGCTCGCCGGCTGCCGTCAGCCAGCCCGCGTACACGCCGTCGGCGGGAACCGCGGTGTGCGGCAGGGTTTCGACGTTGGCCGTCGGGAAGCCCAGCTCGCGCCCGCGCTGGGCGCCGCGCACGACGACACCCTCGACGCGGTGGGGGCGGCCGAGGATCTCGGAGGCCCCCTCGACGTCGCCCTCGGCGATCAGCCGACGGGTGAGGGTCGAGGAGAACGGCTCACCACCGCCCGCCTCTCCCCGCACGTACAGGTCGACGACCTCGACCTCGTAGTCGTACGTCCGGCCCATCTCCGCGAGGAAGGAGACGTTGCCAGCCGCCCGGTGGCCGAAGCGGAAGTTGGGGCCCTCGATGACCGCCCGCGCGTGCAGCTTGTCGACCAGCACCTTCACGATGAAGTCGGCCGGTGAGAGCTTGGAGAACTCGGCGGTGAAGGGCAGGACGAGCACCGCGTCCACGCCGAGCTCGGCCATCAGGTCCGCACGGCGGTGGTGCGGTGCGAGCAGCGGCGGATGGCTGCCCGGGCGGACGACCTCGCTGGGGTGCGGGTCGAAGGTCACCACGACGGACGGCACGCCGAGCTCGCGCGCCCGCTGCACCGCGCGTCCGATGATCAGCTGGTGTCCGCGGTGCACGCCGTCGTAGGAGCCGATGGTGACGACGCTGCGTCCCCAGTCCTGGGGGATGTCCTCCAAGCCACGCCAGCGCTGCACTGTGACCGCTCCTCGCCCGAACCTGTGTACGTGATTGCCGATTACGCAGGTCTAAGACTGCCATGCCCGGCGGCCGGGGTCGGCATCGGCACCGGACTCCCCCGTATCCCGAGAGCCCGGCAGGCCTCCACCGCGGCCCATTGCTCCGGATCCGCGACCGGCCAGCGTGCCATGAGCACGGCGAAGGCGGGCACCTCGCGGGCCAGCTCGGTGAGCCTCCGGTCGAGGCACGCCGCGCCCTTGGGGGTGCGGACGAGCAGCAGGCCCGTCCGGTGGACCAGCGACCGGGTCCGTTCCTCCTCGCGCGTCCCGCAGCCGTGCGCGGCGGCGCGCAGCAGGTCGTCGAGGACGGTGAGGTCGCGGGCCTCGTACTGCTCGTACCGCAGCAGGACCTCCAGAAGCTCCGCGCGCAGCGGGCGGGAGGCGGGAGCCCCGGCCGCGGCGAGCACGGGCGCGAGGGCGCCGCGCACCCGGGCCGGGCGGCCGCGCACGAGGTGGGTGACGAGCGGGAACAGTACGTCCCGCCCGTCCGGTCCGTGCTCGAGGCGGCGGTGGACGTAGGCGGCGGCGTGCACCGCGCCGTCCGGGCGGTGGTCGACGTACTCGCACACGAGGGCGGCCGCCCGGCGGGCCACGGCCGGGGTGGTGGCGGCATCGGCGAGCGCGGCGAGAGTCTCTCCCGCTCGGGCGGAGGTGTCCGGCCTCAGCAGCCGGCTCCGGAAGGCGGCGAGCACCGGCCCGGGATGGGTCGTCAGCGCGTCGGTGAGGGCGTCGGCGGGCAGGCACGGGTCGCCGGCGGCGAAGAGCTCGAGGGCCCGCGGCAGATGCCGGTCGCGGCTCACCGGGTCGCGGACCAGCAGGGTGAGTGCGGGGCCGTGCGCGCCCCGGGTGCCGGCGAGCAGGGCGCGGGCGGCCCGCCGCAGCAGTTCCCGGTCGGTGTCGCCGACGGACCTGGCCGCGATGAGCGGCCCGTAGGCGGCGGCTGCCGTCCGTCGCCCGGGCCGCGGGTCGCGGGCCCAGCGGTCCACGGCCCGGCACATCGCGGACGGTTCGTCCTCCGCGAGCGCACGGAGAAGCTCGTCGGCGCGGGGGTGGGAGGTGTCCGCGAGGGCTTCGGCGAGATCGTCGGGCGCGAGGTCCCGGCGGGCGTAGAGCAGCGCCTGTGCGGCAGCGCCGACCGTGGGGCGCACCGTCGCGCCGGGTCCCGGAGTGAGGGGCGTGTCGTCGTCGAACCACCGGCACAGCAGCGGCTGCACGGCCGCGGGGTCGGCCGCCAGCCGCGCGTCGGCGAGCTCCAGGAAGTGGGGGGTGGCGGTGCCGCTCGGCGGGGAGGGATCTCGGGGCAGGAGCCGCCGCAAGAGGTCGAACCTCGCCGGGTCCCCGAGCCGCAGCCCGGCCCAGAAGGCGGGACCGAAGTCGTCTCCCGGCCGTTCCGCCAGCCGTTGCAGGACGGCGAGGCACGGCTCGGCGTCCGGCACCCGGCCGAGCACCTCGTGCAGCAGCCTGGAGGCCCACCAGCGAGCTTCCCGGTCCTGTCGGCCGTGGGCGTCGTCATGGACCACGTCGGCCAGTTCGGCGAGCCGGGGCGCCAGTCGGTGTGCACCGCGCTCCCGGCCGAGGTGCAGCAGGGCCTGGGCGACGGGACCGATGCGATGGCGGGGCACGGGCGGCGGGCCGTCCTCACCCGGCCCGTGGTGCTCGCGGCGGTGGACGAGCGAGTGGAGCGCCGCGTCGACGTCGAGATGCGCGCCCTGGATCCACTCGGCGAGCTCCTCATGGGCGAAGCGGTAGCCGTTGCCCGCCGGAACGAGCAGGGTCTCCGTGAGGACCGCCGACGCCCAGCCGCCCGCCCAGGGGAACAGCTCCTCGAACGAGGCACGGTCCAGTTGGCCGTGACCGGTCCCCAGGCAGCGCCGGGCGGCCTCGTGCATCCTCCCGGCGACCCGGGCGGCGAGCCGGCGGACGGCGGCGCCCCGGGGCGGGGACCCGGCCGCGGTGGCGATGCGTACCGCGATCCGCAGGGAGAGGAGGTCGAGGTAGGCGCCGAAGACGCCGTCCCGCCCCGGTGTGCCGGGCACGGCGCCGGGCAGGGCACGGTGCACCTCCGAGAGGAGCCTCAGCACGAGCGGATGCCGCTCGTCACCGGCAGCCACGCTGCCGGGCCCGAGCCCGTACCCCTGCCGCGCCGACCGGGCCTGCTCGGGGGTCAGGTCACCGAGACGCACGGCGGGCGGCGGCTGCGGGTCCCGGACACCGGGGCCGGGACAGCCCGGTCCCACGGCGAGCGGCGGGGGGACCACGACCGGCAAGCGGGGCCCCGGCACCGTGCGTTCCGCCGCGCCCGCGGTCAGCGGCGCTGCGTGCGCCGCGTGTGCTGCCTCCGCTGCCCGGGCGGCGGGGGCCTGGACCGCTCGGGTTGCCTTCGCCGCATGTGGTGCGTGTGCGGTGCGATCTGCGTGCGCCGTTGGGTCCGCGTGGGCTGCCTGCGCCGCGTGTGCCGCATGAGCTGTACGGGCCGCGTGTGCCGGCTGCGCCACCTGTGCGGCAGAGCCCCGCACCGTCTGCGCCGCCGAAGCCCCTTGCGCCCGCGCCGGCCCCCGCAGCGGCGCGGCCGGGGCGCCTTCGGCCTCCGCAAGGCCCGCCCCGGCCGGCCCTTGCGGAGGCCCGACCGGGCGGTGCAGCAGGTGCGGCGGGTAGAGCGCCCCGGCCTGTTCCCAGTGCTCCGGACGGCATGCCACGACCAGCCGCGTGCCGGAGGCGGCCAGCCACGCCACGGTGGCCGCCGTCCAG
>NZ_JBSGZJ010000584.1:0-3772 GCF_053610925.1 Streptomyces sp. NPDC054847
CTTCTTGCGTGTGCGCGCCGTGCTGTCAGCCGATCGGCAGGCCGCCGCCGAGCGCACCGGTGGGCAGGCCGCCGCCGGTCAGCGAGTCGGTCGGAAGCCCGCCCTCGCCGGCGCCGCCGACCAGGTCGCCCGCCTGCCCGGCGGTGTCACCGGCGGCCTTCGTGGCGACCGGGGTGGCCGTCTTGGCCGCCTTGCCGACGGTCTTGGTCGCCACAGGGGCGGCCTTCTCCGCGGTCTTGCCGCCGACCTGGCCGGCCACCTTGGTGGTCTCCTTCGAGACGCCGTCGACCGTGGAGTCGACGTTGTCCGCGTCGAGGGCCGAGAGGCCGCCGACCGGGGCCTGCGGGAGTTCAACGGCGCCTGCGGAGCCGGCCGCACCGACCACGGGAGCTGCTCCCGCCGCGATGAGCAGCGCGGCACGGGCGATCCGACGGGTCAGGGGGAGGGACATGATGCTCCTTGAGACGAGAGGACGTTCGGAATGCTGCGTGTCCGGCGTTCGGACGTCCTGACAACCGGGGGGAGCGGGGGGGAAGTTGCGGTGGTCCAAGGTAAAGAATTGGTAACGCGTCGCATTATCGTTCTCGGATAAAAACGGTCAAACGCTGCATAGTGAAGCCATCTGGCGAACCGTCACTTCCCGTTGCCCTCAAGGGGAATGGCGGTGCCCGCCCTGGGGTGGTCCGCTGCCCGGAAGAGCGTGTCCCGGACGGGAACGGACTGCCTCGTTCGAGGGGGGTGCTGAACTAGCGTGCGATGCGGATGTGTACGTCGTCCGTGGCGCTGTCCTCGTCGCCCGCCGGACGCCAGCCCTCTTCCGACTCCTCGGCGCTCCACACGCGGCCCGCGTACGAGACCTCTTCGATACGCAGCTCGTCGGCCCGCGCCACCGCCCAGTGCGCGAGCTCCCAGCCGCGCTCGCCGCCCCGGCCGCGGCCGCCGCCGTGCGCTCCGGTGCCGCCGGCGCCCGTCTCCGCCGAACCGGCCGTCGACCGCACCGGAACGGACACCTCCCGCGAACCCGCGTCGCCCGCGCGGCCCCGGCCGCTGCCGCCCTTCGGCAGCACCTCGGGCCCGAACGCCCGCGTCAGCTCCGTCCGGATCCGCGCCGGGTCGCCCGGCCCGCCGCCGCTCTTGACGTCGCAGGTCAGGGTCGCGGAGGCCCGGCCCGTGAGGGCCGCGGCCAGCAGCGCGGCGTCCGGCTCGTGCTTCGCGTACGCCTGCGGGAAACCGCTGCGCTGGACGCGCTGCGCGGCCACCGTGAGCGGCAGCCGTGAGTAGCCGGGTACCTCGGCGAGGCCGTCGTAGAACTTCCCCGAGGAGTAGACGGGGTCCAGGATCTGCTCGGGCGTCCCCCACCCCTGCGAAGGGCGCTGCTGGAACAGACCGAGCGAGTCCCGGTCGCCGTGCTCGATGTTGCGCAGAGCCGACTCCTGGAGCGCGGTCGCCAGCGCGATCGTCACGGCCCGCTCCGGCATCCCGCGGGTCGTGCCCACCGCGGAGATCGTCGCGGCGTTCCCCGCCATCTCGGGCGTGAGCTCGTACGACGGGCCGTCGCCCTCGGCGGTACGGACGACACAGCGCGACGCCCCGCCGCCGGTGACGTACTGCACCGCGACGTAACCGATGAGGGCCAGCAGCACGAGGGACGCGGCCGCGAAGCGCAAGAGGCGGCCGCGCCGGACGGGAGAGGCGGTCTCGGACACCCGCCCACCGTACTGGAGCCCCCTGAGCGACCCCGGGGGGTGTGCCGGTCATGACCCGCCGGGGACCGCTTATCGTCGGAGCCATGCCTGAGACCGCGCTTGACCTCACCCTCGACGCCCCCGCGCTCACCGCAGCCCTGGTCGACTTCCCGTCGGTCAGCGGCACGGAGAAGCCCCTCGCCGACGCCATCGAGGAAGCGCTGCGCGAGCTGCCGCACCTCACCGTCGACCGGCACGGAAACAACGTCGTGGCGAGGACCCGCCTCGGCCGCTCGGAGCGGGTCGTGCTGGCCGGGCACATCGACACGGTGCCGATCGCCGGCAACGTGCCCTCGCGGCTCGACGCCGAAGGCATCCTGTGGGGCTGCGGCACCAGCGACATGAAGTCGGGCGTCGCCGTGCAGCTGCGGATCGCCGCCACCGTTCCGGAGCCCAACCGCGACCTCACCTTCGTCTTCTACGACAACGAAGAGGTGGCCGCACACCTCAACGGACTGGGGCATGTGGCCGAGGCCCACCCGGACTGGCTCGTGGGCGACTTCGCGGTCCTGCTGGAGCCCTCCGACGCCCAGGTCGAAGGCGGCTGCCAGGGGACGCTCCGGGTCCACCTGCGCACGAAGGGGGAGCGGGCACACTCCGCGCGCAGCTGGATGGGGTCCAACGCCATTCACGCCGCCGGCCCGATCCTGGCCCGCCTCGCGTCGTACGAGCCGCGCCGGCCGGTCATCGACGGACTGGAGTACCGGGAGGGCCTCAACGCCGTCGGCATCGAAGGAGGCGTGGCCACCAACGTCATCCCCGACGAATGCACCGTGGTGGTCAACTACCGGTACGCCCCGGACCGCAGCATGGCCGAGGCCGAGGCGCACGTCCGCGAGGTGTTCGCCGACTGCGGTGTGAGCGAGATCGTGGTGGACGACCACACGGGCGGGGCCCTGCCCGGCCTGTCGCACCCTGCCGCTGCCGCGTTCATGGAGGCGGTGGGCGGCACAGCGCAGCCCAAGTTCGGCTGGACGGACGTCTCACGCTTCAGCGCCCTGGGGGTGCCCGCGGTCAACTACGGCCCCGGCGACGCGCTTTTCGCCCACAAGCGGGACGAACACGTCGCCGTGGACAAGATCACGCACTGCGAGTACCGGCTGCGCGAGTGGCTCACTTCCTGACATCGCATCCTGGTGGATCGCCCCGATTTCGCCATTCGTAACGTCGGCCGACCTACCCTGAGCCAAAGCGAATGATGTTCGGCGGAGGGAGCAGGTCATGAGCAACCCCGAGGGATTGCGGGCGCTGGAGGAGCAGCGGCTGGGACCGGTACTGCGCCGCAGGGAACAGATCAGGCCGGGCACGACCGATCAGCGGCTGCTCGACACCGAGGGCGACTCCCAGTGGGTGCACACCGACCCGTGGCGGGTCATGCGCATCCAGTCCGAGTTCGTGGAGGGCTTCGGCGCCCTCGCCGAACTGCCCAGTGCCATCAGCGTCTTCGGTTCCGCCCGCACTCCGGCCGGCACACCCGAGTACGAGGTGGGCGTCGCACTCGGCAGAGCGCTGGCCAAGGCGGGCTTCGCGGTGATCACCGGCGGCGGTCCCGGAGTGATGGAGGCCGCGAACAAGGGCGCGAGCGAGGCCAAGGGCATCTCGGTCGGCCTCGGTATCGAGCTGCCCTTCGAGCAGGGCATCAACGCGCACGTCGACATCGGGGTGAACTTCCGCTACTTCTTCGTCCGCAAGACGATGTTCGTGAAGTACGCGCAGGGCTTCGTCGTGCTGCCGGGCGGACTCGGCACGCTGGACGAACTCTTCGAGGCGCTGACGCTCGTCCAGACCCGTAAGGTGACGCGCTTTCCGATCGTGCTCTTCGGTACGGACTACTGGAGCGGCCTGGTCGACTGGCTGCGCAACACCGTCATCGCCCAGGGCAAGGCGTCGGAGAAGGACCTGCTGCTCTTCCACGTCACGGACGACGTGGAGGAGGCGGTGGACCTGGTCTCCAAGGAGACCGGCAGGTAGCCGCACGCGGCCGCGCAGGGGCCCCGGACGGGCGGCCGGGGCCCCTGCGCCGCGCG
>NZ_JBSGZJ010000585.1:0-3759 GCF_053610925.1 Streptomyces sp. NPDC054847
CCCCCGGACCCCCGCGCCTCAAACTCCCCCTACGGCCTGCCGGCCGTGGGAGGCGCCCCCAGCGAGGCTGACAAAGTCAGCCCGCCCGGCGCTTGAGGGCACCGCGCGAAGCGCGGTACGCCGCCCGCAGGGCGGTGCTGGGCCCGAGGCCTGCCCCGGTTTCGGGAAGGGGCGGGGTGTGGGAACAGCCCCGCGCAGCGGATGGCCGGGGCTACCGCGGCGCGCGCACCCGCAGGCCCTGCATCCCGCCGTCGACCGCGAGAGCGGTCCCCGTCACCGCCCCAGCCGCCGGACTCGCGAGGTACGCGACCGCCGCGGCCACCTCGTCGGCCCGGACGAGCCGCCCCGTCGGCTGGCGGGCCTCGAGGGCGGCACGCTCGGCGACAGGGTCCTCCGCCCGGTCCAGCAGGCGGGCGACCCACGGCGTGTCCGCGGTGCCGGGGTTGACGCAGTTGACGCGGATGCCCTCCCGGACGTGGTCGGCCGCCATCGCGAGGGTCAGCGAGAGGACCGCGCCCTTGCTCGCGCTGTAGAGGGCGCGCTGGGGCAGGCCGGCCGTGGCGGCGATGGAGCAGGTGTGGGTGAGGGAGACGGATCCGGACGCCGCGGCCCTCGCCGTGCGGCGCAGATGCGGCAGGGCGTGGCGGGCGACCCGGACCATCCCGATGACGTTGGTGTCGAGGACACGCCGCCATTCGTCGTCGTCGTTGTCGGCCACGGTGCCGATCGCGCCGACGCCCGCGTTGGAGACCACGGTGTGCAGCGCGCCGAACTCGGCGGCGGCCGCGTCCACCGCGGCGGCCACGGCGGCGTCGTCGGTGACGTCGGCCCGGAGTGCGAGCGTGCCCGCCGGCGCTCCCCGGGTCTCCCGGTCCAGGACGGCGACACGTGCCCCGCGGGCGAGGAGCAGCGCGGCGACGGCGGCCCCGATGCCGGAGGCGCCGCCGGTGACCAGTGCCGCCATGCCCTCGAAGTCCTTTGATCCGGTCATGAGCCTGCCTCCTCGACGGTGGGCCGGGCCTGCCGGACGGGCCCGTTCCGACAGCTGTGGGCGGCGATCGAACCAGGGAGCATCCGGGCGGAGAAGCCCGGCGCGTCCGGTGCCGCGTAACGGCCGTCCACGATCACGGCCGGGTCCGCGAAGTGTTCGTGGAGGTGGTCCACGTACTCGATGACGCGGTCGTCCCAGCTGCCGGAGACGGCCACGAAGTCGAACATGGCGAGATGCTGGACGAGTTCGCACAGCCCCACGCCGCCGGCGTGCGGGCAGACGGGGACGCCGTACTTGGCGGCGAGCAGCAGGATGGCGATGTTCTCGTTGACGCCGGCGACCCGTGCGGCGTCGATCTGGACGTAGTCGACGGCCTGGGCCTGGAGAAGCTGTTTGAACACGACGCGGTTGGCGGCGTGTTCGCCGGTGGCGACCTTCACGGGCTGGCCCGCACGGACGGCGGCGTGGCCGAGTACGTCGTCGGGGCAGGTGGGTTCCTCGATCCAGTGCGGTTCGTACGGCGCCAGCGCGGTCATCCAGCGCACGGCTTCCGCGACGTCCCAGCGCTGGTTGGCGTCGAGGGCGATGCGTACGGAGGGGCCTACGGCGGCGCGGGCGAGTTTCATCCGCCGGATGTCGTCGTCGATGTCCAGGCCGACCTTCAGCTTGATCTGCCGGAATCCGTCGGCGACGGCCTCCTCCGCGAGCCGGACGAGCTTCTCGTCGGAGTAGCCGAGCCACCCGGGCGAGGTGGTGTACGCGGGGTAGCCCCGTTCCCTCAGCAGCGCGGCCCGCTCCGCTCTGCCCGGCTCCGCGGCGCGCAGGATGGCGAGAGCCTCCTGTCGGGTGAGCGCGTCCGTCAGGTAACGGAAGTCGACCAGTGAGACGAGTTCTTCCGGGGTCATGGAGGCCAGGAACTCCCATACCGGTCTGCCTGCCCGGGTGGCCGCCATGTCCCATGCGGCGTTGACGACGGCGCCGGCCGCCATGTGGATGACGCCCTTCTCCGGTCCGAGCCAGCGCAGTTGGGAGTCATGCGTGAGGTCGTGGTGAAGTGCGGCGAGGTCCGCGGCGCGGGTGGGGGCGGGACGGCCCACGACGTAGGGACGCAGCGCCTCGATCGCGGCGGCGACGATGTCGTTGCCGCGGCCGATGGTGAAGCAGAAGCCGTGGCCCTCGCTCCCGTCGTCGGCGCGCAGCACGAGGTAGGCGGCGGAGTAGTCCGGGTCCGGGTTCATGGCGTCGGAGCCGTCGAGCTGCTGCGACGTGGGGAAGCGGATGTCGTGGACCTCGAACTCCGTGACGGTCTGGCTCATGCACGCACCCCCGGTGAGATGAACATCGGACCTCTCCTGGACATCCGATGTATAGCGCCGCCCGCTCCCCTCGGTCCAGCGAGTCGTCGAATTTCACCCGCACAGCTCGGATGAATCCGCCGCCACGCTGCTCCGTGGTCGCCGTATGCCCGACGCCTACCACGTTCACCCGGCCGTGCACGGGGGCTGCGGCGGGGGCCGCGGAAAGCCGTAAGGTTGGGGCGTAAGAAAGGGAACTTCGGAAGGAGGCACTGGGTGATCGAGCTCGAGGGGATGCCCGAGCTGATCGACCCGGTCATGGTGGCCGCGTTCGAGGGCTGGAACGACGCCGGCGACGCCGCCTCCACCGCGGTCGCTCACCTGGACCGGGAATGGAAGGGCGAGGTGTTCGCGGCGCTCGACGCCGAGGACTACTACGACTTCCAGGTCAACCGGCCCACGGTGTGGCTGGACGGCGGGGTACGCAAGATCACCTGGCCGACCACCCGGCTCTCCGTGGTCCGCGTCGGCGGCGACAAACCCCGGGACCTCGTGCTGGTCCGCGGTATCGAACCCTCCATGCGCTGGCGTTCGTTCTGCAACGAGATCCTGGGCTTCGCCCATGAACTGGGCGTGGAGATGGTGGTGATCCTGGGCGCGCTGCTCGGCGACACCCCGCACACCAGGCCGGTACCGGTCAGCGGGATCACGTCCGACGCGGACCTGGCGAGAACGATGGATCTCGAGGAGACCCGGTACGAGGGGCCGACCGGAATCGTCGGCATCCTCCAGGAGGCCTGCACCCATGCCGGTGTGCCGGCGGTGAGCCTGTGGGCCGCTGTCCCGCACTACGTCTCACAGCCGCCCAACCCGAAGGCGACGCTCGCGCTGCTCAACCGGCTGGAGGACCTCATCGGCCTCCGTATCCCGCTGGGTGAGCTGGCCGAGGACGCCCGGGCCTGGCAGCTCGGCGTCGATCAACTGGCCGCGGAGGACAGCGAGGTGGCCGAGTACGTCCAGACGCTGGAGGAGGCGCGCGACACCGCGGAGCTGCCGGAGGCCTCGGGCGAAGCCATCGCCCGCGAGTTCGAGCGGTATCTGCGCCGGCGCGACAGCGGAGGTCCCGGCGGTCACGCGACGGACGGCGGCGAGGGCACCTATCTGCGCGACCCGGCGGGCGGGCGCCCCAAGCCGCCGATGCCGCCGCGCCCCGAACCGGAGTCCGGTTCCCCGACGGACGCGGACCGCTCCGGCGGCACGAGCGGGTCCGGCGGCGACGAGGAGCAGGACGGACCCCCGGCGGGCGACGAGGGGACCGGCGGCCCGGCCGGCGAGCAGGCCGACGGCGGCCGGAACGACCGTGACGAGGGCGAAGGCGGAGACCGTAACGACCGCGATGAAGGCGAAGGCGGCGGCGAGCGGCCGGAGTCGTAGTCGGTGGCGGGGACCGAGCGGTACGGAGCGGGGTGGCAC
>NZ_JBSGZJ010000586.1:0-3718 GCF_053610925.1 Streptomyces sp. NPDC054847
GGCGGAGCGTGTCCAGCAGCACCGCGAGGGCGATGACGACACCGATGACGACCTGCTGCCAGAAGGCGGAGACGGACAGCAGGTTGAGGCCGTTGCGCAGCACGGCGAGGATCAGCGCGCCGATCAGGGTGCCGGACGCCTTGCCCACACCGCCGGCGAGGCTGGCGCCGCCGATGACGACGGCGGCGATGGCGTCGAGTTCGTAACCCTGGGCGGCCTGCGGCTGGGCGGAGGCGAGCCGGGAGGCGAGGACGACACCGGCGACGGCGGCGAAGAGGCCGGACAGCGCGTAGATGACGAGCTTCTGCCGCTTGACGCGCAGGCCGGAGAGGCGGGCGGCCTCCTCGTTGCCGCCGATGGCGTACATGGAGCGGCCGATATAGGTGCGGCCGAGGATCAGCGCGGTGAGCAGGCCCATCGCGATCATCACGAGGACGGGGACGGGGAGCCAGCCGCCGAGCGTGTCGCCGAGCCCGGACACGGAGTCGGGGAACGCGATGGGGCTGCCCTGCGAGATGACCAGGGACAGTCCGCGGCCGATCGACAGCATCGCGAGCGTGGCGATGAACGGCGGCAGCTTGCCGTACGAGACGAGCGCGCCGTTGACGAGGCCGCAGGCCGCGCCGGTCGCGACGGCGAGGACGACGGCCAGCCACACCGGCACTCCCTCGCTGGTCGCCGTCCAGGCCAGCACGGTGGCGGACAGCGCGGCGACGGAGCCGACGGACAGGTCGATGCCGGCGGAGACGATGACGAAGGTGACACCGAACGCGAGGATCGCGGTGACGGCTGCCTGGACGCCGACGTTGAGCAGGTTCTGCGTCGTCAGGAAGTCGCCGGAGAGCAGCGACATCGCGACGAGCAGGACGACGAGAGCGGTCAGCGCACCGTTGTCGAGGAGTATGCGACGGAGCGCGGAGCCGCCCGCCGGGGCGCCGCTCGCGCCCCTGTCGTTCTTCAGCGTGTCAGTGGCCACGGGGGCTCTCCTCTTCGTTCACTGCGGGGTCGTTCGCAGGAGTGGCGGTGGTGACGGCGAGGGCCATCACCGCGTCCTGGGTGGCTTGTTCTGCGTCGAGTTCGCCGGCGATCCGGCCCTGGGCCATGACCAGCACCCGGTCGCTCATACCGAGCACTTCCGGCAGGTCGCTGGAGATCATCAGGACCGCGTGGCCGGAGGCGGTGAGCTCGTTGACGAGCTGGTAGATCTCGACCTTGGCGCCGACGTCGATGCCTCGGGTGGGTTCGTCGAGGATCAGTACGCGGGTGTCGGCGAGCAGCCACTTGCCGATGACGACCTTCTGCTGGTTGCCGCCCGACAGGGTGCGTACATGCTGGCCGAGGCCCGCCATCCGGACACCGAGCTGCTCGGCGATGCGGGCGGCGGCCGTGCGCTGTGCCTTGAGGTCGACGAGTCCGGCGCGCGTCGCCGAGCGCAGGGTGACCAGGCCGAGGTTCTCCTGCACGGAGGCGTCGAGGACCAGTCCCTGCCCCTTGCGGTCCTCAGGGACGAGGCCGATGCCGGCGCCCATCGCGGCGCCCACGTCGTGGGTGGGCAGCGTGCGGCCGAGGACCTGGACGCTGCCCCGGTCGTAGGGGTCGGCGCCGAAGACGGCGCGGGCGACCTCGGTGCGGCCGGCGCCGACGAGTCCTGCGAGGCCGACGACCTCACCGGCCCGTACCTCGAAGCTGACGTCGTGGAAGACACCGTCGCGGGTCAGTCCGCGCACGGACAGCAACGGCTCGCCGGTCTCCGGCCGTTCGCGTGGGTACTGCTGCTCGATGGAGCGGCCCACCATGAGCCGTACGAGTTCGTCCTCGGGGGTCGTGGCGGGCACCTGGTCGACGGAGCGGCCGTCGCGCAGGACGGTGACGCGGTCGCCGAGGGCGGCGATCTCCTCGAGGTGGTGGGTGATGAAGACGATGCCGACGCCGTCCTCGCGCAGTTGCCGCACGATACGGAAGAGCTTGTCGACCTCCTCCGTGGTCAGCACGGCGGTCGGCTCGTCCATGATCAGGACGCGGGCGTCGAGGCTGAGGGCCTTGGCGATCTCCACCATCTGGAGGCGGGCGATGCCGAGTTCGCGTACGCGTGCCCGCGGGGACACCTGGACGCCGACGCGGTCGAGGAGCTGCTGCGCCCGGGCCTCCATCGTCCTGCGGTCGATCATGCCGAAGCGCCGTGGCTGGCGGCCGAGGAAGATGTTCTCGGCGACCGTCAGGTCGGGCACCAGGTTGAACTCCTGGTAGATGGTGGCGATGCCGAGGCGTTCCGCGTCCTGGGCGCTGTGGATGCGCACCTCCTGCCCTTCGGCGAGGATGCGCCCGCTGTCGGGCCGGTAGGCGCCGGAGAGCATCTTGATGAGGGTGCTCTTGCCGGCTCCGTTCTCGCCGAGGAGGACGTGGACCTCGCCGCGGCGCAGGTCGAAGTCGACGGAGTCGAGGGCGACCACACCGGGGAAGGTCTTGCGGATGCCTTCGATGCGCAGCAACTCGTCCGGGCTGCTCACAAGTTGCTCCTTTGCTGGGACGTGGTGGGGACGGGGGCCGGCGGCTCGCCGCAGGAACGGCGCACGACGAGGGTGGCGGGGAGGGTGACGGACTGCGGGGGTCTGCCTTCGATCAGGTCGACCAGCGCCCGTACGGCGGCTCTGGCCAGGTCGGCGGTCGGCTGGGCGATCGCCGTGATCGGCGGGTCGGTGTGGACGAACCACGGGATGTCGTCGAAGGCGGCGAGTCCGATGTCGTCGGGGACGCGCAGGCCGCGGGCGCGGATCGCGTCGAGCGCGCCGAGGGCCATCAGGTTGTCGGCGGCGAAGACGACTTCGGGCGGTCGGGGCAGGTCGAGGAAGCGCTCGGTGGCGCGGCGTCCGCTGTCGGCCTGGAAGTCGCCCTGGCCGATGTAGTCGTCGGGCAGCGGCAGTCCGTAGGCGTGCAGCGCTTCCCGGAAGGCGTCGACGCGCTCCTGTCCGGTGGTGGTGGCCGCGGGTCCTGCGATGATCGCGAGCCGCCGGTGGCCGAGACGGTGCAGGTGGGCGACGAGGTCGCGGACGGCGGCGCGGCCGTCCGCGCGCACGACGGGGACGTCGACGCCGGGGATCCACCGGTCGACGAAGACCATGGGGGTGCCGCCGCCTGCCGCGTCGAGCATCAGCGGGGAACGCCCGTCGGCGGGTGAGACGAGCAGACCGTCGATCCTGCGCTCGAGCAGGGTGCGGACGTGGTGGTCCTGGAGGTCCGGCTGCTCGTTGGCGTTGCCGATGATGACGCTGTAGCCGCGGGTGCGGGCCTCCTCCTCGACGGAGCGGGCCAGCTCGGTGAAGTACGGGTTGAGGACGTCGCTGATGACGAGACCGATGGTGCGGGTCTGGTCCGTGCGCAGCGAGCGGGCGACCGCGTTGGGCCGGTAGCCGAGCGTCTCGACGGCGGCGAGGACGCGTGCCCTGGCCTCGGGGCTGACGGAGGGATGGTTGTTGAGCGCCCGCGAGACCGTCGCGACGGACAGTCCCGCGGCGGCGGCCACATCCTTGATGCCGGCCATGTCCGGACCACCTCCTTGTGGATCCCGAAAGCCTTCGACCCCATGCGGCGCGACGCATGGAAACGTTTACACGGAGAGATGGAAACGTTTACACGGCAGGCTTGGCAAGACTCCGGCGCCGGGCGAGATCAGATCGTGACGAGGGCGCTCAGATGAGCGGAGGCGCTCGGGGCGTTCTCT
>NZ_JBSGZJ010000587.1:0-3715 GCF_053610925.1 Streptomyces sp. NPDC054847
GGTAGGGGCCGGCCCCCGGCTGTCGCTGGGCGGGGTCAGAAACATTCACTGGGCGGGTCCTTCGAGGAGACGAGGGGACGTCAGGCGGACGGTCGGACCCCCTGCCCCGCATGCCCGACGCCCCCCGCACCCACCGCCCTCTACCGCGCCATGGTTGCGGTAGTGGCGTGCCGGCGGACTCCTGCGGCGCGGTCGTCGGCCGCTGCCGGGCGAAGCGGGAAGCAGCGCAAGAGCGCGCGCGACACTTGATACGGGCGTCGGTTCGCCGGTGACGACCCTGACGTGCGCCCTCAGCCCACCGACGACTCGCCGCCCAGGCGAGTGCGTAGCCCGCACTGTTGAGGGCGCAGTGCAGCGCCACGGATGGGGTGAGGCTGCCGGAGCGGCGGCGGAACTCGCAGATGAGCACACCGGAGTGCTGGACCTCCGCGGCCGCCACTGCCTCCGGCCCCAGCCGGTAGGCTGAGGCTGCGGTCCCCCACCGTCACCCGAGCCCAAGTGGTGAGTGACGGCCTGCGGCGGTCGAGGCGTCTCACGGCATGAGGATGAAACACAGGTGCTGATAGCAGGCCGGTACCGGCTGCACGATCCCATCGGACGCGGCGCGATGGGAGAGGTCTGGCAAGCCGTCGACGAGACCCTCGGCAGACGGGTGGCGGTCAAACTCCTGCTCCCCCAGAACACGGATCCCACAGCCGCCTCCCGCTTCCGCCTGGAGGCACAGACCGCCGGGCGACTCAACCACCCCCATGTGGTGGGCGTCTTCGACTTCGGCGAACACGAGGACCGTCTCTTCCTGGTGATGGAACTGGTCGAGGGCGACAGCCTCGCCCACCACCTCACAACCGCCGGCCCATTGCCCGCCGAGCAGGTGGCACGGATCGCCGCGCAGGCCGCTTCGGGGCTCGCCGCCGCCCACCAGCAAGGCGTCGTACACCGCGACATCAAGCCCGCCAACCTCCTTCTGGACACCGCCGGAACGCTCAAGATCGGTGATTTCGGCATCGCCCGTTTCGTCGATGATCCGGCCGCCGCCCTCACCACGACGGGACAGATCGTCGGCACGAGCCTCTACCTCGCCCCCGAGCGTGCCCTCGGCCGGCCCGCCGGTCCCGCATGCGACGTGTACTCCCTGGGCTGTGTGCTCTATCAGCTCCTCACCGCCCGCCCTCCGTACCAGGCCGACACCGCTGTGGCGATCCTCCACCAGCACCTGGACGCCTCCCCCGTGCCACCCCGGCAACTGGGCGCGGAAATACCGGCCGCCTTCGAGAACTACCTCCTCGCCCTCCTCGCCAAGCAGCCCGAGGATCGGCCCACCGCGCAGCAGGTCGCTGACTGGTTCGCCACCGGTGCCTGGCTGGGCCGGCCCGAGCCGCTTCCCGCCCCTGCGACGAAGACTGCCACCGCGCCGTCACCAGGGCACGGCGCCCCCTCCGGGCGGCTGACACTCGCTCATGAAGCCGGCCCCGCCACCACCTACGCCCTGCCCTCCTCCGCCGGACACACGCGTCGGCCACGTGCGCCTCGGCGTCGGGTCGGCCCGGTGATCCGCAACCTCGTGGCACGCCGGCCGAGGGTCGCGGGCGTGGCCGCCGGGGCGGTGGCCTTCCTGGCCGCAATGCTCGCCGGAATGCTGTTGTTCTCGCCGGGCCGCAGTTCGGCAGAGGTCCCACCAACCGACATGCCCGGCAGCACGAGCCCCACGACGACTCAGGAGCCGACCGACTCCAGGTCCTACAATCCTGCCCCTTCCTCCGCCCCATCGCTGCAGACCAGCACGGCAGACCCTCCGAAACAGGAAACCGAGCAGAAGCAGAGGAGGAACAAGCAAGGGAAGCACGAGGAGGACGAGGACGACGACTGAGCTGGACGCTCTCAAGCATCCTTGGAAGATGTGCCCTTCGGGTACCGGACGAAGAGGACGCCTTGGACGTCGCCGTCCGGTGCGCTGTAGAAGTGCGGGACGTCGGCCGGCCAGTGGGCGTGGCCGCCCGGGCCGGCCGTTTGCGGCGCGTCCGGAAGGCCGACGACCGCCGTTCCGGAGAGCACCATCAGGCTCTCCGTGGTCTGCGGGACATGGGCGGCCGACTCCTGCGTCGCGCCCTCGGCGATGGTGACGCGGAAGACGTCGGTGGCCGCGTCCTCGTCCTCGTACCGCTCCAGGAGGACCGCGGTGACGGCGCTGCCGGAGACTCCGGCCGCCCCCAGCGCGACGCGGGGCGCCGGGTCGTCGAGGACGGCGCTGACCGGGCGGCCGAGCGCGGTGGTCAGGGCATAGAGCGTTTCCAGGGTGGGGTTGCGCCGGCCCGTCTCGAGTTCCGAGAGCGTACCCTTGCCGACGCCCGAGCGGCGTGAGAGCTCCGACAGGGACAGGCCGCTGTCCTGCCGCAGCCGCTTCAGCCTGCGCCCCACCTCGTCGTTCAGACCCATCCGCCCGGTTCCGTCCGGTTCTGCGCCCATCGGCGCTTTGACGTGCCGCCACCCACGTCCTTAGTGTTCCATAAACGGAACGTTCCGTTTACGGAACGCTTGTACGTGCTCTCCCCTCCGGAAGTGATGCCGCATGTCCCCGCTCGCCCGCATACGCGCCATCGCACCGCCCTCGGCCGTGACGGCGGGGCTCGTCGCGGTCACCGTCGGTGTGACCAGTGCCGCCGCGCTCGTGTTCACCGCGGCACGCGCCGCGGGGGCGGACGCGCGGGAGCTCTCTTCGTGGATGCTGGCACTCGGCGTCGGGATCGCCGTGACCTGCGTGGGTCTGTCGCTGCGGTACAAGGCCCCGGTCGTCACCTCCTGGTCGACGCCGGGAGCCGCGCTCCTCGCCACGAGCCTGAGCGGCGTGTCCATGGAGAAGGCCGTGGGCGCGTTCGTGTTCAGCGCCGCACTGATCATGGTGAGCGGTCTGACCGGATGGTTCGCGCGGATCATGGGCCGGATCCCGGTGCCGCTGGTGTCGGCGCTTCTCGGCGGTGTGCTGCTCGAGTTCGGGACGGGGCTCTTTTCCCAGATGGGCAGCAGTTTCGCGATCGCGTTTCCGGTGTTCGTGCTGTATCTCCTCGCGCGCCGACTGCTGCCCCGCTACGCGGTCCTCATCGCGCTCGGCGGCGGAGTCGTCGCCTCCGTCCTCACCGGGGGCTGGCATCTGGAACGGGTCCGACTGTCGCTCGCACAGCCGGTGTTCACGGCTCCCGAGTTCGACTGGAAGGTGCTGATCAGCGTCGGCGTGCCGCTGTTCGTCGTCACCATGGCCTCGCAGAACCTGCCGGGGGTCGCCGTGTTGCGCGGGTCCGGCTACGAGGTGCCCGTCTCGCCCGTCCTGACGTGGACGGGTGCCGTCCAGGCGGTGCTCGCGCCGTTCGGGGCGTTCGGCCTCAACCTGGCGGCGATGACCGCCGCGATCTGCACCGGCGACGGAGCTCACCCCGACCGACAGCGGCGCTACCTCGCGGCCGTGTGGGCGGGCGTCTTCTACCTGTGCGTCGGCCTGCTCGGCGCGACCGTCGCCTCCCTGCTCACCGCGATGCCTCACGCCCTCGTCCTGGCCGTTGCCGGGGTCGGCCTGCTCGCCACGATCGAGGCGTCCCTGGCCAGTGCTCTGTCGGACCCCGCGTCCAGGGAGGCGGCCGTCGTCACCTTCCTCGCCACGGCCTCCGGTGTGACGCTGCTCGGCATCGGGTCCGCGTTCTGGGGGCTGTTGGCGGGCGTGCTCACC
>NZ_JBSGZJ010000588.1:0-3698 GCF_053610925.1 Streptomyces sp. NPDC054847
GGGCGGGGCGTCCCTCGTTCGGCCCAGCGGCGCGGCGGGGGGTGCCGAGGGCGGCGATGCTGGAGGAGCACATCTTCCTTGTGGTGCTGTTGCGGCGCGTGCGCCGCAGCCCGGCCGAGGAGGTCCTGCTCGTGCGTACGACATGGCGCAAAGCCTCCGCCCTGGCCGCCGCGACGGTCCTGGTGCTGGGGATCACCTGCACCGCCCTTCACTTCCGTCAGGAGACGCAGGACCCCCGCCCGGCGCAGCCGCCGTCCTACGAGGCACGGTGCAGCACCGTGGTGGAAGGCTCCCGGGTCACCGCCTACTGCCACAACCCGTATCCCGCCGCCGACCGGGTGCGGCTGCACGTCGAGTGCGACCGCTGGTGGGACGTCGACGCGGACACCGCCCCGGTCCTGCTCCGCCCGGCCGAGTACGGGGAACTGACCGGGCGGTGCTGGAAGGAGATCCGCTCGGTGTGGATCAGCCACCAGCCGCAGCGGGCCGACGCAGGCACATGAACGGATAGCCGGCCGCCTCCGCGGCAGCCGCGTCGCCGTCGCCCGCGCGGATCGCCTCGACCATCCGCGCGTGGTCCATGTGGTGCTCGGGACGCAGGTCCTGGCCGATGTCCTCGCGCAGCCAGTCGCGCAGCACATCCCCGAGGTCGGCGTAGAGCCCGGTCAGCACCTCGTTGTGCGAGGCGGCCACCACGGCCAGGTGGAACGTCGCGTCGGCGGCCACGAACGCCTCCGCGACACCGGACGCCCATGCCTCCTCGCGCCTCGCCAGGAGGGCGTCCAGCTGCCTGAGGTCGCGCTCGGTGCGCCGCTCGGCGGCCAGCCGTGCCGCGGAGGACTCCATGGCGGAGCGCAGTTCCGCGATGTGCCGGGGGTCGGCGCCGGCGAACCGCCGGTGCATGACGCCAGCGAGCTCGCTGGTGGCCAGGACGTACGTCCCCGAGCCCTGCCGGATGTCGAGCAGCCCGTTGTGGGCCAGTGCCCGCACCGCCTCGCGGACGGTGTTGCGGGCGACGCCGAGCTGTTCGACGAGTTCCGGTTCGGTGGGGATCCGAGAACCCACCGGCCACTCGCCCGAGGTGATCTGGTTCCGCAACTGGGCGATCACCTGGTCGGACAGCGCGGAACGCCGGGGAGAGGACAGCGCCATGGTGCTCCTTGTCGTGAAGGGCGTCCGACCGGCGCCCTGGGGCGGCCGGTGGCCGAGTGTCGTCCAGGATTGGACAACCAATCATCCCATGATTCTATGATGGCCCAATGCCTGACGAGACCCGCACACTGAGCCCCGCCGCGACGGCCCCTGCTCCCCAGGATTCTGCCGCCCGCACGGGCCCGGTGTGGATCACCCGGCTCGTCCTCGTCGGCATCGTCCTCGCCGCGCTCAACCTGCGCCCCGCCATCACCAGCCTCGGAGCCCTGCTCGAAGAGGCCAGGACCGGGCTGCACATGAGCGGCAGTGTCGCCGGGATGCTCACGTCCGTCCCCCCGCTCTGCTTCGCCCTCTTCGGCACCGCGGCACCCCGCCTCGCCCGCCGCTTCGGACCCGGCGCCGTCCTCTGCGCCGGCATGGCGGCCATCGCGACGGGGCTCGTCGTGCGGCCCTTCGCCGGCGGCACGGCCGGGTTCCTCGCCGCCAGCGCGCTCGCCCTGATGGGCATCGCCGTCAGCAACGTGCTGATGCCGGTGATCGTCAAGCGCTACTTCCCCGGCCGGGTCGGCTCCATGACCGGCCTCTACTCGATGGCGCTGGCGCTCGGCACATCCGTGGCCGCGGCCGCGACCGTGCCCATCACGAGCGCGCTGGGCGGCAGTTGGCGGGTCGGTCTCGCGGTGTGGGCGCTGCTGGCCGCCGTCGCCGTACTGCCCTGGCTCGGGCTGGTGCGCGACCGCGACCGCGCGGACGGCGAGGCGCGACCCGCGCAGTCCGCCCCGGCTCCGCGGATCACCCGCAGCCCGACCGCCTGGGCGCTGGCCTGCTTCTTCGGGCTCCAGGCGACCGGCGCGTACATCACCATGGGCTGGATGCCGCAGATCTTCCGTGACGCGGGTGTCTCCGCGCAGACCGCGGGCGTCCTGCTCGCCGTCACCATGGTCATGGGCGTGCCGCTGGCCTTCGTCATCCCGCGACTGGCGACCCGGCTGAACCAGCAGGGACCGATCGCGATCGGTCTCGGCCTGTGCGGCCTGACCGGCTACCTGGGGCTCCTGCTGGCACCGGCGGCGGGCGCGTGGGCGTGGGCGCTGCTGCTGGGCATCTCGAACTGCTCGTTCCCGCTGGCACTCACCATGATCGGCATGCGGTCCAGGACCGGTGCGGGCGTCGTGCGGCTCTCCGCGTTCGTCCAGTCGACCGGCTACCTGATCTCCATCCCCGGGCCCCTCCTGGTCGGCGTGCTCTATCAGCACAGCGGCGGCTGGGGCCTGCCCATCGGCCTGATGGCCGCCCTTCTCGTGCCGCAGATCGCCATGGGCGTCCTCGCGGGCAGGGACCGGACGATCGAGGACGAGACCGGGGTGCGAGACTGAGACCATGCCAGTGCTCGACCCGAACCCCCAGAACGGCCAGAAGAAGCTCCTCGGGATCTTCGGCCTGATCCTGCTCATCGGCGTGGTCATCTCGATCATCGCCACGATCGCCGCTCCCTGACCCCGCCGGGCACAGGCCCCGTCCCTCCCTCGACGAGGAGGGACGGTGGTGCTGGCCCCACCGTCCCCTAGGGGGCCAGGCTCAGGGTGAAGTGGGTGGGCCACCGGATGGGCCCCGCCGTTCATGATCCGTACGTTTGAGGGACTCGACCTCTAGACGTACGGAGGCGGCCATGCCGGCCCACACGCACCCCCGGTCCCTCACCCGGTCCCCGGGCGCCGCCGGGGGCGAGCTGCCCTGGTGGGCGCTGGCACTCCCGGTGATCGCCTTCAGCGCGCTGCTCCTGCTGATCGCCGGTCCGGGGCAGGCACACGCCGCGGCGGGCGACGAGCAGGGGGTCGGCGAGTTCCTCCGGCTCGTGCACCGGATGCTGGCCCGTTGACGGGGTCACTCTTCACGGCGGAGCACGTCAACACCCTGCGCCCGCTGGCTCATTTCATGCGAAGCTGGGTTACATGAGCGCCGCTGTGTCTTCCGGTGGGACACCCCCCGGACCTCCCGAATCCCGCAGGATCGTCCTCCTCCGGCACGCGAAGGCCGACTGGCCCCAGGTGTCCGACCATGAGCGCCCGCTCGCCGAGCGAGGCCGGAAGGACGCCCCGGTCGCCGGCCGCCGGCTCGCGGAGACCGGCATCGACTTCGACCTGGCCCTGTGCTCGACAGCGGTCAGGACCCGCGAGACATGGAAGCTCGCGGTGCACGAGCTGCCGCACCGCCCGAAGACGGTCTACGAGGACCGGCTCTACGAGGCCTCCCTCGGCGATCTGCTCGCTCTGCTGACCGAGACCCCCGACGAGGTGAACGACCTGCTCGTCATCGGTCACAACCCCGGTATGCACGCGCTGGCGGACGCCCTCGCGGGCAGCACGGAGGGTGACGCACTGGGCCGGATGACCCGCGACGGCTTCCCGACCTCGGCGTTCGCCGTCCTGTCCATCAGCGGTCCGTGGAAGTCCGTGGAGCACGGCGTGGGCAAGCTGCTCGACTACTGGACCCCGCACGAGTGATCGACCGGCACGAAGAACGGCAGGGCCCCGGCACACCGAGTG
>NZ_JBSGZJ010000589.1:0-3675 GCF_053610925.1 Streptomyces sp. NPDC054847
CTCCTGCGGGCCGGGGTCGTCGCCGCGTCGCCGCCCGGCGGCGAAGAGTCCCGGGCTCAGGTCACCGGGGCACCTCGCTTGCGCGGGAGCCCGACATCGTGCAGGCAAACGGCGAAATCCTGAAGGGTGAACCCGCATCGCGCCACGGGCGACTGTCGGGCGGCACCGCTGGATCCACCGCCGCGCGAAGCGGGCGGGCACCACGGGCGTGTGCCCCAGGGAGGGTCATGGGGTGGCGTCACCGCCGCGGCCGAGACCGTTGAGGAACTGCCGTTGGCCGTCCAGGAATCCGTCCGCGAAGAGCGAGCGGGGGGCGAAGAGCGCGGTGAGTGTGAGCTTGAGATCCGACTGTTCGACGGACTGCTTGAGCAGCGAGTGGGTCGCGTCCGGGTGACGGGTGACCGTCAACGCACCACCTGCGTCCAGCACCTTGCGGTAGACGCGCTCCGTGTCGGCGGTGTCCACGTTGAGGTCATGGCCTGCGAGAACCAGCAGCACCGGAACGCGGCGCAGAGCGCGGAGGTCCTGCGTCGCGTCCGCGGTGTGGTTCCTGGATATGAAGCCCCAGCGACCGGCGGTCATGCCGTCCGCGTCGCCGCCCCGCGCCCTGACGTACTCCTCGAAGATGGCGTGGCGTGCCAGCAGTCGGCGGGTGGTGTCGCTCTCGGCGATCGCGGCGCGGGTGCGCGCGGCCGACGCGTCGTCGGCGCGCAGCTCGGCGAGGAGGTTGTAGCGGCCCTGCCGGAGCCAGTTGATCGCGGGTGAGACGGCGATGACGAAGCTGACGGGCGTTCTGGCGGCGACCTTCGGCAGGACCCAGCCCGCCTGACTGGCGCCCCAGAGCCCGATCCGGTCGCCGTCGATGTCAGGTCGGGTGCGCGCCCAGGCCATGGCGGCGGCCGCCTCGTCGGCACGGTCGTCCATGGACTGCTCGAGCCAGTCACCGGGTGCGCCGGCGACGCCGGGTTTGTCCCAGGACAGGGAGGCGTAGCCGGCCTTTGCGTTCGCTTCCCACATGGGCCTGTAACCGTCTTCGTGGGTGGCGTCGATGGGGCCGTCGCCGTGGATGTACACGACCAGGCCGTGGCGTTCGCGGCCGTCCCTGGGGGTGGCCAGTACGCCGTTGAGCATGTGGCCGCCATGGCGGATCGAGACCCGCTGCTCGTCCATCTCGAAGGAGTTCTGCCACAGGACCACGCCCGCGAGACCGGTGGCCACGACCAGGACCATGACGAGTGACCACGCGGCCATGCGGAGACGGCGCCGTCGGTGGCGGGTCTTCTGACTCATGAGATCTGACCACCTCTGCTCGGGTTGCATGAAACTATCAGAGCAAGAACGATCGTCTCACAAATGATAGTTTTGAGCTCGAGACGGCTGAGCGAGGGGAGCACGGCATGGGTCAGGACGAGACGGGCGCCGCTACGGGGCCGGTGACGGTCCGGCGGGGCGTCCCGGCCGGAGCCGAGCGGCGGGCGGCCGAGCTGTACTGGGACGCCTTCGGCCGCAAACTCGGCCCCGCCCTGAACCCGCCGGACAAGGCGGTGCCCTTCATCGCCGCCCACATGAACGCCGATCGGGCGGTGTGCGCGCTCCTCGACGGGCAGCTCGTCGGCCTCGCCGGCTACCAGCTCGGCGGCCGGGCCCTCACCGGGGGCTCCGCCTCCGCCGTGCTCCATGCCTACGGTCACCTGCGGGGACTGCACCGGCTCCTGCTGCTGGCCCTTTTCGAACGCCACCCGGCCGCCGGGGAGCTCGTCATGGACGGCATCGCGGTGGACCCGGGCGTACGCGGCCGCGGCGTCGGGAGTCTGCTCCTCGAGGAAGTGGCCGCCGTAGCGGCGGAGCACGACTGCCGGGAGATCAGACTGGACGTCATCGACACCAACCCGCGCGCCAGGGCCCTGTACGAGCGGCGCGGCTTCACGGCCGTACGGACCGAGCAGACGCCCTACCTGCGCGGGCTGCTGGGGTTCGGCGCGGTGACCAGCATGCGCCGCCCTGTCGAGGCGAACGGGCCGAAAGGACTGCGCACACCATGACCGACCGCATCGAGATCCCCACCCGCATGCTCGTCCACGCGCTGATCCGCGAGGACGGCACCGTCGACGCGGACGAGCTGTACACCGTCGCCAACACCCTGGGCATGAGCGACCAGCAGGTGCGGCTGTGCGTCAAACGCCTCGTGGCCGAGGGCCGGTTCACCCGCGAGGGCCGGGGCCGCAAGGCGCAGCTGCACGCGACTCCGGACACCGTGCGTGCCCTCGCCCCCAACGCTGACTTCCTCCGGCACGCGTTCGACCAGGACGCCGGGCTCGCGCCGTGGGACGGTGTCTGGCACCTGGCCGCCTTCGCGGTGCCCGAATCGGAGCGCACGTCCCGGGACCTGCTGCGCGAGACGCTCGTCCACCTCGGCGGCGCCCCGCTCCAGGGTGGGCTGTACGTGTGCGCCAACGCCTGGGAACCGTACGTCGAAGAAGCGGCCCACCGCCTCGGCGCCCATGGCGGGCTCACCCTCCTCACCTCGACGGACCTGCGCAGGGGCGAAACCCGGGATCCTGCCGAACTCGCCCGCGCGCTCTGGCCGTTGCCGGAGATCGCCGACCGCTACCACCGCCTCGGCCGCCTGGCCCGGCCCCGACTCGACCGGCTGACCGACCCTGCCGGTATTCCCCCGCCCGAACTCCTCACCGTCGCGGTGGAACTGGCCGCCGAACTCACCCGCGCCATGGAGCCCGACCCGCTGCTGCCGCCCGAACTCCTGCCCCGGCCGTGGCCCGGTGCCGAGGCCCGGAAGATCGTCGCCCGGTGCTGGGCGGCCCTGCGCGAACAAGAAGGCGGCGAAGCCCGCCCGGCCCTCTTCCGCCTCTACGCCGACATCACCCGAGGGGCGGCGGACCGGGCCGCGGGCTGACGGCAGCGGCGCAGGCCTGCCGGACCCGAGCGGCGGCCAGCACTGTTCAGCGCAGTACGGCGTAGACGATGAGGTTGTCCACCGGGTGGCCTTGGCTGTCGAACCGTCCCGAGCAGGTGATCAGGCGCAGGGCGCGGTCGTCGGTCGCGCCGTAGACCTTGTCGGTGGGGAAGGCGTTCTTGCGGACGGTTTCCTTGGCGGTGACGGTGAAGTGGATGGTTTCGCCGGAGTCGTCGCGTACGGCGATGTCCGCGCCCTTGGTGACCTTGGCGAGGTCGTGGAAGACGGCCTTGCCGTAACGGGTGTCGTTGTGGCCGATGATCACAGCGGGTCCGGGCTCGCCGGGGACGGCTGCTCCGGTGTACCAGCCTGCGGTCATGCCCTGTTCGGCGGGTGGGACCTGGACGGTGCCGTCTTCGTTGAGGCCGAGGCGCATCAACGCGCTGTCCACGCCGATCGAGGCGATGCTCACGCGCGCGGGTGCGCCGGAAGCAGCCGAAGCGGGCGGGGGTGTTGAGCCGGCAGGTGGTGGGGCGGCGCGGGTGTCCGGGGCCGTCTCCGTCGTGCCGGTGGTGTCGGCGGGGCCGGCGGGGCCGGCGGGGCCGGCGGGGCCGGCGGGGTTGGTGGGGTCGGCCGAGCAGCCCGCCAGGCCGAGGCTGCCGATGACGGCGACCACGGCCAAGGGGCGGGCCCACCACATCCGTTGGTGCGTGTGCGGCATGAATTCTCCGGGTCTCCAGGCGTGTTCGGCACGGGTGCGG
>NZ_JBSGZJ010000590.1:0-3654 GCF_053610925.1 Streptomyces sp. NPDC054847
GTGCTGATCTTCGCTACGCGTCGCCGCCCGCGGCGCCCGGGTCGGCCGCCGCCACGTCCAGCAGCTGGTAGCGGTCCACCGCCTGCTTGAGCGCGCCGCGATCGACCTTGCCCTCGCGGGCCAGCTCGGTCAGCACCGCCAGCACGATCGACTGCGCGTCGATGTGGAAGAAGCGGCGGGCCGCGCCACGGGTGTCCGCGAAGCCGAAACCGTCCGCGCCGAGCGACTGGTACGTGCCCGGCACCCAGCGGGAGATCTGGTCGGGGACCGAGCGCATCCAGTCGGAGACCGCGACGAACGGGCCCTCCGAGCCGGACAGCTTCCGCGTCACGTACGGGACGCGCTGCTCTTCCTCGGGGTGCAGCAGGTTGTGCCGCTCCACGTCGACCGCCTCACGGCGCAGCTCGTTCCAGGAGGTCGCCGACCACACGTCGGCGCGCACGTTCCACTCCTCCGCGAGGATCCGCTGGGCCTCGAGCGCCCACGGGACGGCCACACCGGACGCCATGATCTGGGCCGGGATGGCACCCTGCTCGCCCTGCTTGAAGCGGTGGATGCCCTTCAGGATGCCCTCGACGTCCACATCGGCCGGCTCCGCGGGGTGCTGGATCGGCTCGTTGTAGACGGTGAGGTAGTAGAAGATGTCCTCGTTCTCCTCGGGGGTCCCGCCGTACATCCTGCGCAGGCCGTCCTGGACGATGTGCGCGATCTCGAAGCCGAACGCCGGGTCGTAGGCGACGCAGGCGGGGTTGGTCGAGGCGAGCAGCTGCGAGTGGCCGTCCGCGTGCTGGAGTCCCTCGCCCGTCAGCGTCGTACGGCCGGCGGTGGCGCCCAGGACGAAGCCCCGCGCCAGCTGGTCGGACATCTGCCAGAACTGGTCGCCGGTGCGCTGGAAGCCGAACATCGAGTAGAAGACGTACACCGGGATCAGCGGCTCGCCGTGGGTCGCGTACGCGGAACCCGCGGCGATCAGGGACGCGGTGCAGCCGGCCTCCGAGATGCCGTCGTGCAGCATCTGACCGGTCGGCGACTCCTTGTACGCGAGCAGCAGCTCGCGGTCCACGGCCTCGTACTGCTGACCGAGCGGGTTGTAGATCTTCGCACTCGGGAAGAACGAATCCATGCCGAAAGTGCGGTACTCGTCGGGCGCGATCAGCACGAACCGCTTGCCGATCTCCTTGTCCCGCATGAGGTCCTTCAGCAATCGGACGAACGCCATGGTGGTGGCGATCGACTGCTGACCGGAACCCTTCTTCACAGCCGCGTACGTCTTGTCCTCGGGCAACTGGAGCGGCTTCGCCCGTACGATCCGGGTCGGCACATAGCCACCGCAGGCCTTGCGGTGGTCGTGCATGTACTGGATCTCCTCCGAGTCGCGACCCGGGTGGTAGTACGGCGGGGGCCCGCTCTCGAGCTGCTGGTCCGTGATCGGGAGGTGCAGCCGGTCACGGAAGCGCTTCAGGTCGTCGACCGTCAGCTTCTTCATCTGATGCGTGGCGTTGCGGCCCTCGAAGTTCGGTCCCAGCGTCCAGCCCTTGATGGTCTGCGCCAGGATCACCGTCGGCTGGCCCTTGTGGGCCTTGGCCGCCGTGTAGGCGGCGAAGACCTTGCGGTGGTCGTGACCGCCGCGGCCGAGGTGCAGGATCTGCTCGTCGGTCATGTTCTCGACCATGGCGCGCAGCCGCTGGTCGCCGCCGAAGAAGTGCTCGCGGATGTAGGCGCCCGTCTCGGTCGCGTACGTCTGGAACTGGCCGTCCGGCGTGGTGTTCAGCTTGTTGACGAGGATGCCGTCGCGGTCCTGGGCGAGCAGCGGGTCCCAGGAGCGGTCCCAGACCAGCTTGATGACGTTCCAGCCGGCGCCGCGGAACTGCGACTCCAGCTCCTGGATGATCTTGCCGTTGCCGCGGACCGGGCCGTCGAGGCGCTGGAGGTTGCAGTTGACCACGAAGGTCAGGTTGTCCAGGCCCTCGCGGGCGGCGATGGACAGCTGGCCGAGCGACTCCGGCTCGTCCATCTCGCCGTCGCCGAGGAACGCCCACACGTGCGAGTCGGAGGTGTCCGCGATGCCGCGGGCCTCCATGTAGCGGTTCATGCGCGCCTGGTAGATGGCGCCGAGGGGGCCGAGGCCCATGGAGACCGTGGGGAACTCCCAGAAGTCCGGCATCAGCCGCGGGTGCGGATAGCTGGACAGCCCGTACGGCTCCTTGGACTTCTCCTGCCGGAAGGCGTCCAGCTGCTGCTCGCTGAGCCGGTCCAGCAGGAAGGCGCGGGCGTAGATACCGGGGGACGCGTGCCCCTGGAAGAAGATCTGGTCGCCGCCCTTGCCGTCGTCCTTGCCCCGGAAGAAGTGGTTGAAGCCCACGTCGTACAGGGAGGCGGAGGAGGCGAAGGTGGCGATGTGGCCGCCGACGCCGATACCGGGGCGCTGCGCGCGGGAGACCATCACCGCGGCGTTCCACCGGGTCGCGTTGAGGATCTTGCGCTCGATCTCCTCGTTGCCGGGGAAGAACGGCTCGTCCTTGGTCGCGATGGTGTTGACGTAGTCCGTGCTGCGCATCTCGGGCACGGCGACGCGCTTCTCGCGCGCCCGCTCGATCAGGCGGAGCATCAGATAGCGGGCCCGCTCACGGCCCCGCTCGTCGACGGCGGCGTCGAGGGAGTCCAGCCACTCCTGGGTCTCTTCAGGATCGAAGTCCGGGACCTGGCTGGGAAGGCCGCCAATGATGATCGGGTTGCGATCTGATCCGGAAGCCACGCTGTTCCTTCGCTGTTCGGAGGTACTGGGTCGGCAAAGCTGTCGCACCGCCTCCCATCGTGTACCGCTGGGAGCCTCGCGTCATCTCTACCGGGAGGTAACCCTCGATCTCGGCGACATCCGGCCCCGGACCGGCGGGCGGGCCGGGCCGGATCGTACCTTTACGCCCGACCCGTCCACGCGTTTCGTTCGATCGTTCGGTTCCTATTGAGATGTGAAAGGGTAGGAATGCCGCGTACGCGGCCGAAGGGTGTGGTCACGATCGTGGCGGGGACCCGTCGCTTGCCTGGAGTTGCGCCGAGACGGCCGCAAACGTCACCGTTTCGGCGGTCTGGACGGCCGGGTACTTGCGCGATCCGCCCCGCCCGTGTGGACTACGGCCAATGCTGCGCGTACGCGCGTGGCCGAAGCATTTGTCGAAAACGATCAGGAGGCAAGCCGTGAGCGCGACCGCGGACCACGCGGAGGAGCGGACCAACCCGGCAGCAAGGCTGGGGTTCGAGCCCGGACAAGTGGTCCAGGAGATCGGCTACGACGACGACGTCGAGCAGGAGCTCCGTGAGGGCATCGAGGCCGCTACCGGCCAGGAACTCGTCGACGAGGACTACGACGACGTCGCTGACGTCGTCGTGCTCTGGTTCCGCGACGAGGACGGGGACCTCACCGACGCACTGGTGGACGCCATCGGTCTGATCGACGAGGGCGGGGTCGTCTGGCTGATGACTCCCAAGACCGGCCGTGACGGCTATGTCGAGCCCAGCGACATCAACGAGGCCGCACAGACGGCGGGTCTCTCCCAGACGAAGAGCATCAACGCCGGCAAGGACTGGAGTGGCAGCCGGCTGGTCACCCCCAAGGGGGCGAAGTCGGGGAAGCGCTGAGCCGCCGAGCGGCGAAGG
>NZ_JBSGZJ010000591.1:0-3651 GCF_053610925.1 Streptomyces sp. NPDC054847
GAGCCCCCGAACCACCGCGCGCAGCGCGGTGACGGGTCCGGGCGGAGCCCGTTCGGGAAGGGGCGGGCAGGGGAACACGCCCCGCGCAGCGGCCCCGCCGCCGTCAGCCCCGCGTCAGCCCCAGCAACTCCCGCGCCGGCCCCACCGGCCGCTGCGCATGCGGCCACACCGCACGCAGGTCGCGTTCGAGCGCCACCCCCTCCACCGGCACCCGCGTCAGGCGGCGCGAGGACAGTTCCTCCGTCACCGCCAGCTCGCTGAGGACCGCCGGGCCCGCCCCGCTGACGGCCGCCGCCTTCACCGCGGTCGTGGAGGCCAGTTCCATCAGCGGTGCCGAGAGGCCGCCGTGGCGGGAGAGCGCCGAGTCGAGCACCTGTCGTGTGCCGGAGCCCCGTTCGCGCAGGACGAGCGGTGTTCTGGCCAGTTCCTCGGGGGTCAGCGGGGCCTTGCGCCGCCGGGCCCACGCGTGCCCGGGCGCCACGACCACGAACAGCCGGTCGTGGCCGATGACCGTGCCGTCGAGGCCTTCCGGTACGGCGAGGCCCTCGACGAAGCCGAGGTCGGCCTCCCCGGAGAGCAGCCGTGCCGCGACGGCCGACGAGTTCCCCGCGATCAGCGAGACCGCCGTGTCCGGGCGCTGTGCGCGCAGCGCGATGAGCCAGCCGGGCAGCAGATACTCGGCGATCGTCATGCTCGCGGCAACCCGCAGCCGGGAGTCCCGGCGGCCCCGCAGCGCCTGGGCGCCGGCGTCGAACGCCTCCGCCGCCTCCACGATCCGCCGGGCCCAGTCGGTGACGAGGGCTCCCGCCTCGGTCAGCCGGGAACCGCGCGGGGAGCGCTCGACGAGGGCGACGCCCAGCTGGCGTTCCATGGAGCGGATGCGGCTGCTCGCCGCGGGCTGGGTGATGCCGACGTCGCGGGCCGCGCGTCCAAGGCTTCCGTGGCGGGCGACGGCGAGCAGCAGTTCCAGCGCCCCCAGGTCGGGCACCCGGTGCGCCAGCGGCACACGTTGCTCTTCGCTCATAAGACCAGCTTATGAGGCGATAGGAAGAAGGTCCCTGGTGGGGGCGGCGGGCGTCGGCGAACGTGGCGTCATGGTCACCGCCGTACAGTCCCTCCCCCGCCCGCCGGAACCGGTCCGGATCGCCGTCGCGCCCCGGCCCCCGGCCCTGCGGCATCTTGGTCCCAACTGGTACGCGGCTGTCATGGGAACGGCGGTCGTCGCGAGCGCCGGTGCCGCGCTGCCCTTGGACGTCCCGGGACTGCGGACGGTGCTCACCGGCGTCTGGGCGCTGTCGGCGTTGCTGCTCGCCGCGGTCGTGGCGGCGCGTACGGGGCACTGGATCCGCCACCGGGACCAGGCGCGTGCCCATCTCATGGATCCCGCCGTGGCCCCGTTCTACGGCTGTCTGTCGATGGCTCTGCTCGCCGTCGGCACGGGCACGCTCACGGTCGGCGGGGACGTGGTGGGTGAAGGACCCGCTGTGGCCGCCGCGTTCGTGCTGTTCGGGGCGGGGACGCTCGTCGGACTCGTGGGCGCCGTCGCGGTGCCGTACCTGATGGTCGCGCGGCACAGGGTCGAGGCCGGCAGCGCCTCGCCCGTGTGGCTGCTGCCCGTCGTCGCGCCGATGGTGTCCGCGGCGTCGGGTCCGCTCCTGGTGCCGTACCTGCCGCCGGGCCAGTGGCAGGAGGCGGCGCTGCTCGCCTGCTACGCGATGTTCGGGCTGAGTCTGCTGGCGACGCTGCTGATCCTGCCGGTGGTCTTCGCCCGGCTCGTTCACCACGGCCCGCTGCCGCTCGCGGCGACCCCGGCACTGTTTCTGGTGCTCGGCCCGCTCGGCCAGTCGACCACCGCCGTGAACAAACTGGCCGGCGCCGCTCCCGGGGTGCTCGACGCGCCGTACGCGACGGGCATGGGGGTGTTCGCCGTCGTGTACGGCGTGCCCGTCATGGGCTTCGCTCTGCTGTGGCTGGCCCTCGCGGCGGCGATGGTGGTGCGGGCGGCCCGGCGCGGTATGCCGTTCACGCTGGGCTGGTGGGCCTTCACGTTCCCGGTGGGCACGTGTGTGACCGGCGCGCAGAGCCTCGCGGACCGTACGGGCCTGGTGGCGTACCAGTGGTCCGCGACGGCGCTCTACGGGTGCCTGGTGGTGGCCTGGGCGGTCGCCGGGACGCTCACCCTGCGCGGTCTGCTGCGCGGTGAGCTGCTGCGAGTGCCGCGCTGAGCTCCGCGGGCGCACGGCGGAGGGAGGGCCCGTACCAGGTCAGGTACCGCCCGTCGACGAGCGCGGCGGGCAGGCCGGGAAAGGCCTCCGGGCCGTCGTCGGCGGTGAAGCGGTACGGCTCGTCGGGCAGTACGACGGCCTGCGCGCCGCTTGCCGTCAGCTCCTGGAGCGGGATGCGCGGGTAGCGCTCGGGGTGCTGTGCGTACACGTTCACGACGCCGAGCCTGGCGAGCAGGTCCCCGGCGAACGTGTCGCGGCCGAGCACCATCCACGGACGGCGCCAGACCGGCACGACGGCGCGCAGTTCCGGCAGCGGTTCCACCGCCGCCCATGCCCGGCGCGCCTCGTCCAGCCAGCGCGGCCGGTCGAGGGAGCAGCCGGTGACCAGGACCCGTTCGAGCTCCGAGAAGGCCTGGTCGAGGTCGCGTACCTCGGTCACCAGCACGTCGACGCCCGCCTCGCGCAGGGCGGTCAGGTCGGATTCCCGGTTCTCCTCCTCGTTGGCGATCACGAGATCGGGCCGCAGCCGCAGCACCGCGGGCACATCCGGGTTCTTGGTGCCGCCGACGCGGGCCGCGTCGAGGCCGGGCGGATGGGTGCACCAGTCGGTGACTCCCACGAGGAGCCCGGGCGCGGTGGCCGCGACGGCCTCGGTCAGCGAGGGCACCAGGGAGACGACGCGCACCGGTCCGCCTCAGCCACGCGGGTCGGTGGTCGTGGCGATGTGGTCGGAGACGGAGACGACGAGGATGCGGGTGTCCGGGGTGGTGGCACGCCAGCGGTGGCGGACACCGCCGGAGAGGAACAGCGCGTCGCCGGGGCCGAGCCGGTAGGCCCGGCCCTCGGCCTCGACCTCCACCGCCCCGTCCGCGACGTACAGCAGCTCGTCGTTGCGGTGCTCGAACTCCCGGCCCGTCTCCTTCTCGCCGCTGAATTCCAGGGCGTGGAGCTGGTGCTGCCCACGCACCAGGGCCCGGACGCCGTCGGACGGCCCCGAGGTCCTGGCGTCGTCGCCGGCGCGTACGACGTCCACCGTGCGGGCGGCGTCGGAGGCCGCGAGCAGCCGTTCCGCCGAGGTGTCGAGGGCGTCGGAGACCCGCTGGAGCGAGCGCATGCTCGGGTGGGCCCGCTCGTTCTCGATCTGGCTGAGGAAGGGCACGGAGAGGCCGCTGCGGGCGGCGACGGCGGCCAGCGTGAGACCGAGGGCCCGCCGTCGTTTGCGCACGGCAGCACCCACCCGGAGAGGTTCTTCCCTCTCCTTCATGTCCTTCGCGTCCTTCGCGTCCATGGGCCGGGCTCCCCTCCCCTGGGTCCTGTCTCACCATACGCACCATCCGTCCACCCGTACTCGACAAGCGCACGAGCAAAGGGCCGGGAGCGGGCCGGAACCGGTTGAAACAGGTACCGGAAAGGGGTGGGTCCCGCC
>NZ_JBSGZJ010000592.1:0-3632 GCF_053610925.1 Streptomyces sp. NPDC054847
CAACCATGTCGGCCCCCACCATGACCACGGACAAGGCGGCCGGGCCCCGCCGCTCGCAGCACCGCGGGGACGTCCCGCGGCCCCGCGGCGGAAGCTTCGCCAAGGCCCTTCGCCGCAATCTCACGGCCCACGGATTCCTGATCGGCGCCGTGCTCTGCTTCTCGTTCTTCTCCTGGTACCCGATGGTCAGGGAGTTCCTCCTCGCCTTCCAGAAGACCGAGGGCGGACAGACCACCTGGGCCGGCTGGTCCAACCTCACCACCGTCTTCAACGACCCGGCCTTCTGGCAGGCATGGCGCAACACCGCACTGTTCACGGTCCTCGCGCTGCTCCTCGGCTTCGCCGTGCCGTTCGTCGTCGCCGTCGTGCTCAACGAGTTCCGCCACGCCCAGGGCTACCTGCGCATGCTGGTCTACCTGCCGGTGATGCTGCCGCCGGTCGCGTCGGTGCTGCTGTTCAAGTACCTCTACGATCCGGGCTACGGACTCTTCAACGAGATCCTCGGATTCTTCGGCCTGCCCGCCCAGCAGTGGCTCCAGGACCCCGACACCTCCATGCTCTCCGTCGTCATCGCGGCGACCTGGATGAACATGGGCGGCGCCACTCTGATCTACCTGGCGGCGCTCCAGGGCATCCCGGGGGAGCTCTACGAAGCGGCCGAACTCGACGGCGCCGGCGTCCTTCGGAAGATCTGGCACGTCACCGTCCCGCAGACCCGGCTCATCCTCTCGCTGATGCTGCTCATGCAGGTCATCGCGACCATGCAGGTGTTCGTGGAGCCCTTCCTGCTCACCGGCGGCGCGGGACCGGAGGGCTCGACCACCACCGTCGTGTATCTCATCTACCAGTACGCCTTCAACTTCAACAACTACGGCGCCGCGGCGGCGCTCGGCCTGGTGCTGCTCGTGCTGCTCGCCGGATTCTCGGCCGTGTACGTGAAGCTCAGCCGCGCCGAGGACGAGTAGGACGGGAACCGACAGATGACCACACGCACTCTCATCTCGCCGGCCCAGCTGGCACGGCCCCGCGGCAAGGTCCTCTACTGGGTCACCTTCGCCCTGGTCGTCGTCCTGTTCACACTGGTCTTCCTGGGACCGCTGTACTGGATGGTCTCCGGCGGACTGAAGACCACCCAGGAAGTCGTCCAGACCCCGTCGACCCTCGTACCGGACGCCCTCCATCCGGAGAACTACTCACGCGCCTGGGAGGTCATGGACCTGGCCCGGCTGCTGTTCAACACCCTCTACTACGCCTTCGGGGCCCTCGCCTTCCAGCTGGTCCTCGACGTGGCCGCGGCCTACTCGCTGTCCCGGCTCAGACCCGTCTTCGGCAAGGCGATCCTCGGCATGATGCTCGCCACGCTCATGATCCCGGCGACCGTGCTCGTCGTGCCCCAGTATCTGACCGTGCTCGACGTGCCGGTCTTCGAACGCAACCTGCTCAACTCGCCCTGGGCCATCTGGCTGCCGTCCGTCACCAACGCCTTCAACATCTTCCTGCTGAAGCGCTTCTTCGACTCCATCCCGAAGGAGCTCCTCGACGCGGCCTCCATGGACGGCGCCAGTCCCCTGCGCACGCTCCGGTCGATCGTGCTGCCCATCTCACGGCCCATTCTGGGAGTCGTGTCCATCTTCGCGGTGGTCGGCGTCTGGAAGGACTTCCTCTGGCCGATGCTCACCCTGCCCGACCCGACCAAGCAGACGCTGAACGTCGGCATCTACTCACTGTCCACCGGTGTGCCCGAGAACATCCTGATAGCGGCGCTCACCATCGCCTCCATACCGACGCTGCTCATCTTCCTCCTCTTCCAGCGCAACATCATGAGCGGACTCACCGCGGGCGGCCTCAAGGGCTGACAGGCCCGGCGCCGCCCTCGCGCCCCCGCCCCCGCGCTCACCCATGAAGCCTCCGCCGCCGGCCCGTCCTTGACGCCTCGCTGTCCGGGCCGGCGGTGGAGATCCCTCTGCCCGAAAGGACCTCCCGTGGCAGCCCCTCATTCGGACCGCACCGACAACTGGTGGCGCAGCGCCGCCATCTACCAGGTGTACCCGCGCAGCTTCGCCGACGGCGACGGCGACGGCACCGGGGACCTCGCCGGCGTACGGGCCAGGCTGCCGTATCTGGCCGAGCTGGGCGTCGACGCCATCTGGTTCACGCCCTGGTACCTCTCGCCGCTGGCCGACGGCGGCTACGACGTCGCCGACTACCGCACCATCGACCCGGCGTTCGGCACCCTGGCCGAGGCGGAGAAGCTGATCGCGGAGGCCCGCGAGCTGAACATCCGCACCATCGTCGACATCGTCCCCAACCATGTCTCCGACCAGCACGCCTGGTTCCGCGCCGCACTCGCCGCGGGACCGGGCAGCCCGGAACGGGAGCTGTTCCACTTCGTCTCCGGACGCGGCGAGAACGGCGAACTGCCGCCCAACGACTGGCCCTCGCAGTTCGCCGGCAGCACCTGGACCAGGGTCGAGGACGGCGAGTGGTACCTCCACCTCTTCACACCCCAGCAGCCCGACCTGAACTGGGCACATCCGGCCGTCCGCGAGGAACACGAGGACGTCCTGCGCTTCTGGTTCGAACGCGGCGTGGCCGGCGTACGGATCGACTCCGCCGCCCTGCCGGCCAAGGACCCAGACCTGGCCGACTTCGTCGAGGGCCGCGACCCGCACCCCTACATCGACCGCGACGAACTCCACGACATCTACCGCTCCTGGCGGGCGGTCGCCGATGAGTACGGCGCGGTCTTCGTCGGCGAGGTGTGGCTGCCCGACGCCGAACGATTCGCCCGCTACCTGCGCCCCGACGAACTGCACACCGCCTTCAACTTCAACTTCCTCAGCAGCCCCTGGGACGCGCGGCGGCTGCGCCGCACGATCGACGACACGCTCGCCGAGCACGCGCCCGTCGGCGCCCCCGCGACCTGGGTGCTGTGCAACCACGACGTCACCCGCACCGTCACCCGCTACGGCCGCGAGGACACCGCCTTCGACTTCGCCGCCAAGGCCTTCGGCACACCCACCGATCTGGAACTCGGCACCCGCCGCGCCCGCGCCGCCGCACTGCTCACCCTCGCGCTGCCGGGCGCCGTCTACCTCTACCAGGGCGAGGAACTGGGCCTGCCGGAGGCGGAGATCCCACCGGACCGCATCCAGGACCCGATGCACCATCGCTCCGGGGGGACGGACCCGGGCCGGGACGGCTGCCGGGTGCCGTTGCCATGGACCGCGGACGCCCCGTACAGCGGATTCGGCTCCCGGACCGAACCGTGGCTGCCGCAACCGGCGGACTGGGCCGCCTACGCCGCGGACCGCCAGGCCGGCGACCCTGGGTCGATGCTCAGCCTCTACCGGGAAGCCCTGCGGCTGCGCCGCACCGAGCCCGGCTTCGGCGACGGCCCGCTCACCTGGCTGCCTGCCGGCGGCCCTGCCGTGCTCGCCTTCGCCCGGCCCGGCGGGCTGGTGTGCGTGGTGAACTTCGGCGCGGAACCCGTCGGGCTCCCGCCGCACTCACGCCTGCTGCTCGCCAGCGGCCCGCTGGACGACGGCGGGCGGCTGCCGCAGGACACGGCGGTGTGGCTGCGGACCTGACCGGCCGCGCCGGCGCCGGCGGGGGACGGCGAGGGCCCGGAA
>NZ_JBSGZJ010000593.1:0-3602 GCF_053610925.1 Streptomyces sp. NPDC054847
CAACCGCCGTTCACCGGCGCCGACCGGCCGTGGACAGGGTCGGAGGGTCGGTCAGGTGAGTCGGGCGGACATGGTGGGGCCCGGCCGTCGGTCGCCAAGGGCGGGATCGGGAACGCCGTCCCGCGCACGCGTGTCGATGCGCACGCTTACGGTGCCGCGCGCGACGCCGTCGAGGCGCACGACGCCGGGGCGCGGCGAACCACCGAGGCGCGACCGACTAACGCGACACGCGAAGCAGCCGAGGCGCGGCGCACCACCAGGACACGCCGCTCCCCCAAGGCTCGGCCTGCCACCGGGACGGCGGGTACGGCTGCTGCGTGCGTGCGCCATCTCGTACCCCTCCGCCCGGCCGGCACCGCAGGGCGCCGGCAAACCCTCCTGTCACTGAAGCCCATTGCGCCGCTCGAGGAGCATTGCAATGACCAGGTAAAGAATTCTACCGCAGAACAATCAGGCGGAATCGGGCATTTACCTACATATACAACGCATTTCTATCCGCCCGTGCGCAACTGCGGCCGCCGTCCCAGGAGTTCGGCGGCCCCGCGACGCGTCGCGGCGACGACGACCCGGTCCTGGGCCCGTAGCACGTAGCCGGGATGGAGGTCCCACACCAGCCCGGTCGGGTTGCCTTCCTGGTCGCGGCGGGCGTTCGCCAGGTCGGGCTGCCGTTCGCCGGGGTCCGTCGCGTCGAGGGCGACGATTCGCCAGGCACCGGGCCTGAACGCCTCCGCGACGGTGCGTCCCTCCAGTTGGGGGTGTCCGGCCACGTCGACGGCGGCGAAGAGCAGCACCTTGCGTTCCACGGGTACGGCGCCGAGGATCTGGCGCCCCATCATGGCGACGGCGAACGCGGGTGCGGCGAGCGTGGAGACGCTGCGGCTGCGGGTCAGGGCGTCGGGGTAGGCGGCGCGCAGGCTGCGGTAGACGGCGGTCGCGAAGTCGTCGTCGTAGATGCGCAGCGCCACGCGGAGGTCGGGTTTGGCGGAACGGGCGTAGAGCGCGGCCTCGAGGTTCGTGGTGTCGACGCTGGTGAGGGCGAGCAGTGCGTGCGCCCGGTGGATCTTGGCGGCCTCCAGGACGCCCTCCTCGGTCACGTCGCCCATGACGGTGGGCACCCGCAGCCGGCGGACGAGGGCGATGCCGCGGGCCTCGGGGTCCTCCTCGACGCAGACGACGGGGATGCCCAGTTCGCGCAGGCGCATCAGGACCCGGGTGCCGATCTTTCCCAGTCCCAGCAGGACGACGTGCCCGGACAGGCCGCGCGGCGGGCGGCGCAGGGCGGACGCGGTCCGGAAGGTGCCGAGCGCCTCCAGTGCCGCCGCGACCGTCAGCGGCAGCAGCATCAGGCCGGCGAGCCCGGTGAGGAGTTGCAGGATCTGCCGGTCGGCGTCGGCGCCGGCCGCGGGGTCGCCCATGGCGAACAGGTCCAGCAGCACGAGGTACGTGGCGTGCAGCGGGTCGTCGCCGGTGGTGATCCACGAGGCGACGGCCAGGGCGACGACGGCGGCGCCGAGCCCGGCCAGCGACCAGCGCAGCCGCCGGGAGAAGAGCCGGCCGAGGGGGACGCTCCGGCCGGCGAGGGGGCCCGGTTCGCCGCCCCCCGCCCGGTGGGAGATGGCTTCGAGCACGACGGTGCCGCGTCCGGTGGCCTCGGCGACGCTTCGGTCGTCGGGCAGCAGGCGCGGTCCTTCCTGTCCGCTCCGGTCGGAACCCTCCGCGCCTGCGGGGTCGTTGGTGGTGGACGACAGCAGGGCGAGCGTGCACAGGCCGGGGTCGGCCACCTCGCCGCGCGCGGGCGGGGTGCGTTCGACGGCCCTCAGCAGCAGACCGTCCGCCTGGACGATCTTGCTCGTGCCGGCGACGGCGGTCGCGGCCAGCGCGGGGGCCGCGGTGTCAGCGTCGGAGAGCACGGTGGTCGAGGCGTCGAGTGCCTGGCCGGCGAGGCCGGGGAGGGACAGCGCGGCGGCCTGGTCGAGGAGTTCGGCGAGGTGCTGGCCGAGCTTGCGGTTGTAGAGCCGGATCACCAGGCGCAGGTGGGGGTTGAGTCTGCGTGCGGCAAGGGCGGCGCGGATGTTCGTCTCGTCGTCGTCATGGACGAGGGCCAGCGCGGCGGCCCGTCCGACGCCGGCTTCGAGGAGTACGTCCTCGTCGAGCTCAAGGGTCTCGAGGACCCTGGGCAGATCGGGCGGCGGGGTGTCGCCGGGAGCGGTCGGGGCGGTGGGGGCGGTGGTGCCGACGGCCCTGGTCATGGCGGCGGACATCCGGCCGAACAGCGCGGAGGCCCTGACCCGCCCGGAAAGGGGCAGTTCGGGGCTCCTGGATGGCTGGGCGGCCGGTACGACGAGGGTGACCCGCTCGCCGTACACCTCGCGGAGTTCCCCGGCCAGCCGGTGGACGAGGGCGTCGTCCCCGCACACGATCATGTGGCCCTGGGCGGTGGGGTGTTGCGCCTGATGAGGGAGTGAGGAGGAGGACACACCTCATAGACTGCCCTGCTCCACCGCCCGGTTGCGCCTCGGGGTCCTCCGGCCTACTCGTGCGAGTGCCCGTCCCCGTTCCCGTCGTGGCTCTCCTGCGTGTTCCCCGGCGTGTCCTGCGTACCGGTCCCCTGGTCGGGGGCGTCCGCCGTGACCACGGTGAACGCGGCGGTGCGGACCTTGCCTTCGTGCTTGAAGTCGAGGAACAGCCGGTACGCGCCGGGGCTCGGGGCCGTGGCCGTGAAGGTCACTTCGGGGCCGGGGCGGGTCGTGCCGTCACCGGGCTCGCCACCGGGGTGGACATGGAGGTAGGCGAGGTCGCCGGAGCGCAGCGCCACCAGGTGTCCGTACGCCCCGAGGTACGGCTCGAGGTCGGTGACGGGACGTCCGTCGCGGGAGACGCTCAGCTTCAGCTCGCCGGCTTTCTCGGGGCGCAGCGCGCCGTCGAGGGTGACCGTGTAGCCGTCGACCTTCGCCACCTCGGCGGCTGCGGGCAGCGGGGCGGGCCGGTAGGCGCCGGAGACGGCGAGGTCCGCGCCGAGGGTGAGGTTCTTCGCGCCCTCGGCGGCGGGGGTGAAGTCGGCGAAGAGGCGGTAGTCCCCTGCCTTCGGCAGGTCCGCGGCGATGCTCCAGGTGCCGTCCGCGGCCCTGGTGGGGTGCAGATGGCGGTAGGTGCCGAGGTCGCGCGAAGCGAGGATGAGGTGGAGTTCCTTGTCGTGTTCGCGCTGGTATGCGGTGACGGGCCGGCCGTCGTCGTCGCGGACGGTGAAGCGCAGTTCACTGCTCCGCCCGGCGGGGACGCGCGGAGTGTCGAGGTCGAGGGTGTAGCCGCCTTCGGAGATCTGCAGCCCGCCGGCCGCGGAGGGACCGTGGCCGCCCGGCTCCTCGGAGGCCCGTGCGTCCGCCGGGTGCTCGGAATGCGCGGCGGGCGGGGGTGCCGTGTCGACGGGCGCGACCACATTGCCCACTCCGTAGGCGGCTCCGAAGGAGGCGGCGAGCGCGGCGGCGAAGGCGGTGATCTTCATAGGGGTCTTCATGACGTCTCCTCGGGACGAATACCCGTCGGGGGTATGAGACCCACATTAACAGATACCCGTGGGGGGTATCCAGCGGGCAAAAGAGAGA
>NZ_JBSGZJ010000594.1:0-3549 GCF_053610925.1 Streptomyces sp. NPDC054847
GCCGCGCGGAGCGCGGGGCGGGTCCGGGGGGAGCCCGGTTCAGGGGAGGGGCGGGGTGGGGAAGGTCATGTGCCGCTGAGGGAGAGCTTCACCGCGAAGCCCAGGAACAGCGCTCCCGCCGCCGACGTCGCCCCCGCCGACAGCCGCCGCCTGCGGCGGAACGCGGCCGCGAGGTGGGTGCCGGTGAAGATCAGGACGCTCAGGTAGAGGACGCTCGCCAGCTGCGCCAGCGCGCCGAGCACCGTGAAGGAGAGCGCGGGGTACGCGTACGCCGGGTCGACGAACTGCACGAAGAAGGCGATGAAGAACAGGATCGCCTTCGGGTTGAGCAGACTGATCACGAACGCCTTGCGGAAGGGCCGCTCCGCGGCCGGGACCTCCGCGCCGGCGGCGGTCTCTTCGGCGGTGCGCTCGCCGCGGGTGCGCCACATCGACCAGGCCGCGCGGAGCATCCCGATCGCCAGCCACGTCAGATAGCCGGCGCCGGCGTATTTCACGATCCCGAACAGCACCGCGTTGGCCTGGAGGAGCGAGGCGACGCCCGCGGCCGACAGCACCATCAGGACGGTGTCGCCGCACCACACGCCGGCGGCGGCCTGGTAGCCCGTCCGCACACCGCGGCGTGCGGCGACGGAGAGCACGTACAGAGAGTTCGGTCCTGGCAGCAGGACGATCAGGACAAGTCCCGCGAGATAGGTCGGTAGATCGGTGACACCCAGCATGGGGCGGAGTGTGGCACATCGGTACGACACCCCGCCTTTCTGTTCCGTATGTCAGAAGGCGTCAGTGGGGACGTACGTGCCCCACACCTCGCGCAGCGCGTTGCAGACCTCCCCGACGGTGGCGCGCGCCTTCAGCGCGTCCTTCATCGGGTAAAGGACGTTGTCCGTGCCTTCCGCGGCCTTCTTCAGTTCGGCGAGCGCCGCGTCGACCGCCGCCTGGTCCCGCTCCGCCCGCAGCTTCGCCAGCCGCTGCGCCTGCTGGGCCTCGATCGCGGGGTCGACCCGGAGCGGCTCGTACGGGTCCTCGGTGTCCAGCGTGTAGCGGTTGACGCCGACGACGACGCGTTCGCCGGAGTCGGTCTCCTGGGCGATGCAGTAGGCGCTGCGCTCGATCTCGTTCTTCTGGAAGCCCTGTTCGATGGCGTTGACCGCGCCGCCGAGGTCCTCGACGCGCTCCATGAGGGCGAGCGCCGCGGCTTCGACGTCGTCCGTCATCTTCTCCACGACGTACGACCCGGCGAAGGGGTCGACGGTGGCGGTCACGTCCGTCTCGTAGGCCAGCACCTGCTGGGTGCGCAGCGCGAGGCGGGCGGACTTGTCCGTCGGCAGCGCGATGGCCTCGTCGAAGGAGTTGGTGTGCAGCGACTGGGTGCCGCCGAGGACCGCCGCGAGGCCCTGGACGGCGACGCGCACCAGGTTCACCTCGGGCTGCTGTGCGGTGAGCTGCACGCCCGCGGTCTGGGTGTGGAAGCGCAGCATCAGCGACTTCGGGTTCTTGGCGCCGAACTCCTCCTTCATCACCCGGGCCCAGATCCGGCGGGCCGCACGGAACTTGGCGACCTCTTCGAGGATGGTCGTGCGGGCGACGAAGAAGAAGGACAGGCGGGGCGCGAAGTCGTCGACGTCCATGCCGGCGGCGACGGCGGTACGGACGTACTCGATGCCGTCGGCGAGCGTGAACGCGATCTCCTGCGCGGGCGAGGCGCCGGCCTCCGCCATGTGGTAGCCCGAGATCGAGATCGTGTTCCACTTCGGGATCTCGGCCTTGCAGTACTTGAAGATGTCCGCGATGAGCCGCAGGGACGGCTTGGGCGGGAAGATGTACGTGCCGCGGGCGATGTACTCCTTGAGCACGTCGTTCTGGATCGTGCCCGTGAGCTTGTCCGCGGGGACGCCCTGCTCCTCGCCGACGAGTTGGTAGAGGAGGAGCAGCAGGGCGGCGGGCGCGTTGATCGTCATGGACGTGGAGACCTTGTCCAGCGGGATCCCGCCGAACAGCACCCGCATGTCGTCGATCGAGTCGACGGCGACGCCCACCTTGCCGACCTCGCCGTGCGCGATGGGCGCGTCGGAGTCGTGGCCCATCTGTGTCGGCAGGTCGAAGGCGACCGACAGGCCCATCGTGCCGTTGGTGATCAGCTGCTTGTAGCGGGCGTTGGACTCGACGGCCGTGCCGAAGCCGGCGTACTGGCGCATCGTCCAGGGCCGGCCGGTGTACATCGACGGGTACACGCCGCGGGTGAAGGGGTACCCACCGGGCTCGCCCAGCTTCTCTGCCGGGTCCCAGCCCTCCAGGTCCGCCGGTCCGTACACCGGCTCGATGGGCAGTCCCGACTCGGACTCGCGCGCCATGTGACTGTGCCTCCCGCTGGGCCTACTGACAGGTAACAAACCTCTGCGACGGACTGTAGCGGCGGGCGTGCGAGGGATGGAGAGCCACGCCCTGGGACCTTGCTCACAGACCGTGCCGGCGACGCGGCCCGTGGCCCGCCCGTCCCCGAACCGTTACCCCCATGATGCGTGGGATTGCGCAACCGGGCAGGACGGGAATTTGTCTCATCAGGCACAGACATACGTGGGGGACGAGACAAGTGGGGGGCGACATGCTCAGGAAAGCCGGGATGAGAACGCTGGCCGCCGTGGCCGCGATGGCCGTGGCCGCGGTGACGGCCGGCTGCAAGGCGGAGGCCGCGACCGACGCGCCGACCGCCGGCAGCACGTCGAGCGCGGCACCGACACCGTCCGCCTCCACGCCGCCGGCTTCGCCGTCACCATCGGCGTCGGAGTCGGAGTCCGCCGAGCCGTCGGAGAAGCCGTCGCCGTCGCCGTCCACCGAGCAGCCCGCGCCCAAGGTCCTGATGGCGCCCGGCGCCAAGGGCGAGCAGGTGCGGGAGTTGCAGGCGCGGCTGGCGCAGATCGGCTGGTTCGACGACAAGCCGACGGGTACGTACGGGCCGGTCACCACCACGGCCGTGAAGGGCTTCCAGGGCAAGCGCGGTCTTCCCGCGACGGGCAGCACGGACACCGTGACCTGGCAGCGGCTGCTCGGCATGACGACGAAGCCGACGCGTGCCGAGCTGGACGGCAAGGACGTCAAGAAGCCGCAGGCGAAGCTCGATCCGCGCTGCATGAAGGGCCGGGTCATGTGCATCAGCAAGACCACCCGCACGCTGTCATGGATGATCGACGGCAAGGTGCTGTCCACGATGGACGTGCGCTTCGGGTCGCAGTACACGCCGACCCGCGAAGGTGTGTTCAACGTGGGCTGGAAGTCCCGTGACCACGTCTCGACCATCTACGACACGCCCATGCCGTACGCCATGTTCTTCAGCGGCGGCCAGGCGGTGCACTACTCCTCCGACTTCGCCGCCCGCGGCTACAACGGCGCGTCGCACGGCTGCGTGAACGTCAGGGACAAGGGCGCCATCGCGGCGCTGTTCGACCAGGTGCGGACCGGCGACAAGGTCGTCGTCTACTGGTGACGCGCGGGGCGCGGAAGCGGTGAAGGAAGAAGGGCGCGGGCGGGACCGGGGGAACGTGTCCCGCC
>NZ_JBSGZJ010000595.1:0-3503 GCF_053610925.1 Streptomyces sp. NPDC054847
GCCCGGCACCGGCCCGCGGCCGCTGCCGGGCCCCGCTCAGTGGTGGAAGGCCGTGGCCTCCGCGGTGCTCCTGGTCAAAGGGTGGGACTGGGCTCGCAGTTCGGGAAGCAGCAGCCGCAGATCCTCCAGGAGCAGTTCCGCCAGGTCCGCGGAGAAGCCGTTGCGGCAGACCACCCGCAGCACCGAGAGGTCCCGGCGGTTCGCCGGGAAGGTGTAGGCGGGCACCAGCCACCCCTTCTCCCGCAGCCGCCGCGACACGTCGAAGACGTCGAACGACGTCACCTCGGGCGCGGTCGTGAACGCGAAGACGGGCAACTGGTCGCCCGCGGTGAGCAGCTGGAAGTCGTCCAGCGCCCCGATCCGGGCGGCGAGCCCCGTCGCGACCTCGCGGGCCGTCCCCTGGACGGCCCGGTAGCCCTCGCGCCCGAGCCGCAGGAACGTGTAGTACTGCGCCACCACCTGCGCGCCGGGGCGGGAGAAGTTGAGGGCGAACGTCGGCATGTCGCCGCCGAGGTAGTTCACCCGGAACACCAGCTCCTCGGGGAGTTCGTCGGGCGACCGCCACAGCGCCCACCCCACACCGGGGTAGACCAGCCCGTACTTGTGCCCCGAGGTGTTGATCGAGCACACCCGCGGCAGCCGGAAGTCCCAGACGAGGTCCTCGTCGAGGAACGGGGCGACCATCGCGCCCGACGCTCCGTCGACATGGACCGGGACGTCCAGGCCGGTGCGCTCCTGGAGGTCGTCCAGCGCGGCGCAGAGCTCGCCGACCGGCTCGTAGGAGCCGTCGAAGGTCGAGCCGAGCACCGCCACCACCCCGATGGTGTTCTCGTCGCACAGCTCGGCGGCGGCCTGGGGGTCGAGATGGAAGCGGTTCCCCTCCATGGGCACGAGCCGTGGCTCGACCTCCCAGAAGGCGCAGAACTTGTCCCAGCAGACCTGCACGTTGACGCCCATCACCAGGTTGGGCCGGGCCTTCGCCGGATAGCGGTCGGCGTTCCGCTTCGCCCACCGCCGCTTGAGGGCCATCCCGGCGAGCATGCAGGCCTCGCTCGAGCCGGTGGTCGAACAGCCGACGGCCGAGGCCGGGTCCGGCGCGTGCCACAGGTCGGCGAGCATCGCCACACATCTGCGCTCCAGCTCCGCCGTGCGCGGGTACTCGTCCTTGTCGATCATGTTCTTGTCGCGGCACTCGGCCATCAGCTCCGCCGCCTGCGGCTCCATCCAGGTGGTGACGAAGGTGGCGAGGTTGAGACGGGAGTTCCCGTCGAGCATGAGCTCGTCGTGCACCAGCTGATACGCCGTGAGAGGCGGCATCGGGCCGTCCGGGAGGCGGTGCGTGGGCGGGGCGGCCGTCATCCCGCCGACCGGGTCGGCCGGACCGAAGAAGGGGTTGACCGCGAGCCTGCGCCGCTCCGGTGTGTGGTCCTCGGTCCCGGTGGTGCCCTGGTGGAGTGCCATAGGCCACAGGCTCGTACGGGCTTGCACCTCACGCAACGTGAGGCAGCAGCCTGGGCCCGTAACGCGAAGGAAGGGAGCGAAGGCGATGAGCTACTCCGTGGGACAGGTCGCCCGTTTCGCCGGAGTCACGGTGCGCGCCCTGCACCACTACGACGAGATCGGACTGCTGCGTCCGAGCGGCCGCAGCGGGTCGGGCCACCGGCGGTACGACGACGCCGACCTGGACCGGCTTCAGCAGATCCTGTTCTACCGGGAGCTCGGCTTTCCCCTCGAAGAGGTGGCGGCACTCCTGGACGACCCCGACGCGGATCCGCAGGCCCACCTGCGGCGGCAGCACGAACTGCTCTCCGCCCGGATCACCAGACTCAAGGAGATGGCCGCCGCCGTGGAACGAGCCATGGAGGCGAAGAAGATGGGCATCAACCTGACGCCCGAGGAGAAGTTCGAGGTCTTCGGGGACTTCGACCCCGACGAGTACGCCGAGGAGACCGAGCAGCGCTGGGGCGGCACCGACGCGTACGAGGAGTCCCGGCGGCGCACGGCCTCGTACACGAAGGAGGACTGGCTGCGCATCCAGCGCGAGGCCGACGAGATCACCCGGCGCTTCGTGGCGCTGATGGACGCGGGCGAGGAGCCGGAGTCCCAGGCCGCCATGGACGTGGCGGAGGACCACCGCCGGTGGATCTCGAGCCACCACTACACCTGCACGTACGAGATCCACACGGGCCTGGCCGAGATGTACGTCGCCGACGAACGGTTCACCCGCAACATCGACAAGGCCAGGCCGGGCCTTGCGGCGTACGGGCCCGCCGACGTCCTCGTCACACCTTCGCGACCGTCACCGCCGTGCCGTAGGCGCAGACCTCCGTGCCGACGTCCGCGGCCTCCGTCACGTCGAAGCGGAACGCGAGCACCGCGTTCGCACCCCGTGACCGGGCCTGCTCGACCAGGCGCTCCATGGCCTGGTTGCGGGTCTCCACGAGTGTCTTGGTCAGACCCTTGAGCTCGCCGCCGATCATCGACTTCAGGCCGGACCCGATCTGGCTGCCCAGATGCCGCGAGCGCACCGTCAGGCCGAAGACCTCGCCGATCACCTGCTCCACACGGAAGCCGGGGAGGTCGTTCGTCGTGACGACCAGCACATCGGCCTGCGGACCCTGCCCGCCGCCGTAATCATCGATTCCCATGGTGAAAGCTTCGGGTCCCTGCGTTCGCCTCGCATCCGGGGAGGCAGGTGGAACCGGGTGTCACCCGTATGCGTTGATAGCTTTGGGCAGCCGACCCTGCCGACGACTATCACCACAGGAGCCCGGACCTCGTGAACACCCTTGCGCTCGGACCGAGCTGGCTCGACCCGGACTACCTGATCACCACGTTCGGGCTGATCGGCGTCCTGGTGATCGTCTTCGCCGAGTCGGGCCTTCTGATCGGGTTCTTCCTGCCCGGCGACTCGCTGCTGTTCACCACGGGTCTCCTGGTGACCACGGGCGCGATCGACATGCCGCTGTGGCTGGTCTGCACACTGATCGTGCTGGCCGCCGTCATCGGTGACCAGGTCGGCTATCTCTTCGGCCGCAAGGTCGGCCCGGCCCTCTTCAAGCGACCCGACTCCCGTCTCTTCAAGCAGGAGAACGTGGAGAAGGCTCACGACTTCTTCGAGAAGTACGGCCCGAAGTCCCTGGTCCTGGCCCGCTTCGTGCCCATCGTGCGCACGTTCACGCCGATCATCGCCGGTGTGAGCCGGATGAACTACCGCTCGTTCGTCACCTTCAACGTCATCGGCGGCGTCCTGTGGGGCGCCGGCGTCACGCTGCTCGGCGCCGCGCTGGGCAAGGTCGAGTTCGTCCACAAGAACATCGAGGCGATCCTGATCCTGATCGTCCTGCTCTCGGTCGTCCCGATCGTGATCGAGTTCCTGCGGGCCCGCTCCAAGAACAAGAAGTCGGAGGCCGCCGCCGCCTCCGCGCCGGAGGGCGAGATCCCGCCGTCGTCCCGCGGCGGCCGTCACGCCAAGCGCTGACGCCGACCGCCGACGCGGAGAC
>NZ_JBSGZJ010000596.1:0-3503 GCF_053610925.1 Streptomyces sp. NPDC054847
ACTCAAGCCCGCCTGGGGCACCTCCCACGGCCGCCGGGCGTAGGAGGAGATCGAGGGCGCCGCGCGGAGCGCGGTACGGGGTCCGGGGCCTGCCCGCCACGCGGCGGAGCCGCACATCGGTACAGCGGGAAGGGGTGGTGGGGAACAGCCCCGCTCAGCGGTCACGCCCCGGCGGATCGGGCCTCCCCGCGCACCGTCCCGGCGGCCACGCCCCGCCGCCTACCATGTCCCCCATGACCACCCCGTCACCCCACCGCCCCCGTCTCGTCCTCGCCTCCGCCTCCCCCGCGCGGCTGAATCTGCTGCGGCAGGCCGGTCTCGCGCCGGACGTGATCGTCAGCGGCGTCGACGAGGACGCGCTCACCGCGCCGACCCCCGCCGAGCTCGCGCTCGTGCTGGCGGAGGCGAAGGCCGCGGCCGTCGCCGCCCGGCCGGAGGCGGCCGGGGCGTTGCTGATCGGGTGCGATTCCGTCCTGGAACTCGACGGCGAGGCGCTCGGCAAGCCCGCCGACGCCGAGGAGGCGACCGCCCGCTGGAAGGCGATGCGCGGCAGGGCGGGCGTCCTGCAGACGGGGCACTGCGTGATCGACACCGTGACCGGCCGCCGGGCTTCCGCGACCGCGTCGACGACCGTGCGGTTCGGCGAGCCGACGGACGCCGAGATCGCCGCGTACGTCGCGAGCGGCGAACCGCTGTACGTCGCGGGGGCGTTCACGCTGGACGGCCGCTCGGCCCCGTTCATCGACGGCATCGACGGCGACCCGGGCAACGTCATCGGGCTGTCGCTGCCGCTGCTCCGCCGGCTCCTGGCGGAGCTGGGCGTCTCGATCACGGACCTCTGGGCCGCCTGAGCGGACGGAGGGTCAGGCGGGCGCCGGACCGCCGACGGGTCCCACCGGGCCGTCACCGTCGGCCGGGCCCCCCGACGCGGGAGGCCCGGGAGACGCCGCCGGGGGCTGCTCCTTGCCGTACACGATCAGGGACGCGACGAGCAGGCCCAGCACCACCATCAGGAACGCGAAGGCGTTCCATCCGACCAGGCCGACCGCCACCGCTCCGAGCACCCCGTGCACGACGGCGAGGGTGATGAGGGCGATGCGGGCGAAACGGCCCGGTGCCCGGTCGCGTATGCCCGCAATGAGGAGCAGCACGCCGCACAGAGCCAGGAAGAGACCGGACCCTATGCCCAGTCCCCACGTCGCGGTCACCATCACGTCCGGGTCCATGCCGTCCAGGGACATCCGCTGAGCCCCGACGAACGTGGCCATGACTCCGTTGAGCACCACGATGCCGACGGCCTCGATCAGCAGGACAAGCGCAGCCACCACGGCCACCGGTCTGCGCACCACGGCGCCCCCAACCCTCTGTGTACCGGAAGTACGTACGACAGCCGCGAGGCTACTGACCGGTAAACGCGGGGACAAGGGTTCCGGCACGCTCGGTCCCGGGGCAAAGAATCGTTGGGCCATTCGTAGGGACTCCACAAAGAAACGTGTCGGGCCGCTGGCCCCGCAGACAGAGACCTTGACCACACCAGAGGGCTACTGTGCGGGGGAGGAACCCGTCGTACCGTGGTGCGACAAGGGATTTCGCGATCGAGCGAGCCTCGAATCACGCTCCGTGTGGGCAAGCTCACCATTGGGGACGGGTCGAAAGGCCGTGTCGGCAGTCCCTAAACTCAGCTTGTTTCAAGGAGGGAGCCATCGTGCGCAAGGTGCTCATCGCCAACCGTGGCGAAATCGCTGTCCGCGTTGCCCGTGCCTGCCGGGACGCCGGGATCGCAAGCGTAGCCGTCTACGCCGATCCGGACCGGGACGCATTGCATGTCCGCGCGGCCGACGAAGCGTTCGCCCTGGGCGGTGACACCCCGGCCGCCAGTTACCTGGACATGGCCAAGGTGCTCCAGGCCGCGGCCGATTCGGGGGCGGACGCCATCCACCCCGGATACGGCTTCCTGTCCGAGAACGCGGACTTCGCCCAAGCGGTCATCGACGCCGGCCTGACCTGGATCGGCCCGCCCCCGCAGGCCATCCGCGACCTCGGTGACAAGGTCGCCGCCCGTCACATCGCCCAGCGCGCCGGCGCGCCGCTGGTCGCCGGCACCCCCGACCCGGTCTCCGGCGCCGACGAGGTCGTCGCCTTCGCCAAGGAACACGGGCTGCCGATCGCCATCAAGGCCGCCTTCGGCGGCGGCGGCCGCGGCCTGAAGGTCGCCCGCACCCTCGAAGAGGTCCCGGAGCTGTACGACTCCGCCGTCCGCGAGGCCGTCGCCGCCTTCGGCCGGGGCGAGTGCTTCGTCGAGCGCTACCTCGACAAGCCCCGCCACGTGGAGACCCAGTGCCTGGCCGACTCCCACGGCAACGTGGTCGTCGTCTCCACCCGCGACTGCTCGCTCCAGCGCCGCCACCAGAAGCTGGTGGAAGAAGCCCCGGCGCCGTTCCTGTCACAGGCCCAGAACGCGGAGCTGTACCGCGCCTCGAAGGCCATCCTCAAGGAAGCCGGCTACGTCGGCGCCGGCACCGTCGAGTTCCTCGTCGGCACCGACGGCACCATCTCCTTCCTCGAGGTCAACACCCGCCTCCAGGTCGAGCACCCGGTCACCGAAGAGGTCACCGGCATCGACCTGGTCCGCGAGATGTTCCGAATCGCCGACGGCGAGGAACTCGGCTACGACGACCCCGCGGTGCGCGGCCACTCCTTCGAGTTCCGCATCAACGGCGAGGACCCCGGCCGGGGCTTCCTGCCCGCGCCCGGCACCGTCACCACGTTCAACCCGCCCACCGGCCCCGGTGTCCGCCTCGACGCCGGTGTCGAGTCCGGCTCCGTCATCGGCCCGGCGTGGGACTCGCTCCTCGCCAAGCTGATCGTCACCGGCGCCACCCGCGAGCAGGCCCTTCAGCGCGCCGCGCGTGCGCTGGCCGAGTTCGAGGTCGAGGGCATGGCCACCGCCATTCCCTTCCACCGCGCGGTCGTCGCCGACCCGGCGTTCACGGCGGACCCCTTCCGGGTCCACACCCGCTGGATCGAGACCGAGTTCGTCAACGACATCAAGCCGTTCGCCCCGGCCGGCGCCGACACGGACGAGGACGAGGCGGGCCGCGAGACCATCGTGGTCGAGGTCGGCGGCAAGCGCCTCGAGGTGTCGCTGCCGTCCTCGCTCGGCATGACCCTCGCGCGCACCGGCCTCGCCGCCGGCGCCAAGCCCAAGCGCAGGGCCGCGAAGAAGTCGTCCTCGGCCGCCTCCGGTGACACCCTCGCCTCCCCGATGCAGGGCACCATCGTCAAGGTCGCCGTCGAGGAGGGCCAGGAGGTCAAGGAGGGCGACCTCGTCGTCGTCCTGGAGGCCATGAAGATGGAGCAGCCGCTCAACGCACACCGCTCCGGCACCATCAAGGGCCTCGCCGCCGAGGTCGGCGCCTCCCTCACCTCCGGCGCCACCATCTGCGAGATCAAGGACTGACACGTCCGACCGTCCGCTGAAGGGCCCCCGGCATCCATGCCGG
>NZ_JBSGZJ010000597.1:0-3491 GCF_053610925.1 Streptomyces sp. NPDC054847
CCGTCATTCCGTCCGCACGCGAAGGCTGAGAAGACGATCACGAGCAGGACGACGGGGGGAGCCCTTCCGGGCTCCGGATCAGAAGGAGATCAGCGGCACGGACGCCTTGGCGGCGTGGTAGCGCCTGCTGACGTCCTGCCAGTTGACGACCTGCCACATGGCCTCGATGAAGTCGACCTTCTGGTTCTTGTACTGCAGGTAGAAGGCGTGCTCCCAGGCGTCGAAGACAGCAGTGGAGTGCTGCCCCGGCCCACGGTGCCGTGGTGGTCGTGGACCTGCTCGACGATCAGGCGGCGGTGGTCCGCCGCCGCCGGGACCTGCGCGCCTCGTCGCGCCGGTCCGCGCGACCTGAGAGCGACCACGGGTCCGCCGAACGGCCGAGGCGGGCGCGGGGAGTTGCCGCTCAGGGCCGATGGCCCGGGAGGGGGCGGCGTGAAGGATGTGACACGTCGCAACACACCGACTCCCGGGAGATCACCGTGCTTTCTCCGTCACCACGCAGGACCGTGGCCGTGCTGACCGCGGCCGTCGCAGCGCTCGCCGTGAGCGGCGCCTCCAGCGCCTCGGGGGCCTCTGACGCCTCCGGCGCTTCCGCCGGGGGCCGTGGAACGCCGTCGTACGCGAGTGTCACCGGCCGTGCGGATTTCGTGCTGCCCTACCACCAGGACGACGACGTCCGCTCGTTCAGCTTCGACGCGGTCGCCGCTCCGTACAGCCGGCCGCTGCCCGGGATACCCACCGGTCTGCCCACCGACGCGCGGGGAACGGTCAGGATCTCGCACTACTCGGCCGCGCGGGACGTCACCTACACGGCCGAGGGGCGGGTGGACTGCCTGGTCACCGGTCCCCGTTCGGCGACACTGACGGCGGTCATCACCGAGGTGGGTCCCGGCGGGCCCCTCGACATCGGCCGGCGGCTCGGATTCAGCGTCTACGACGGGGGCAAGGACGGCAAGAACCGCTCCGGCGACCGTGTGGGCTTCTCCTGGAACGGCGTGAATCTGCTGCCGGGCGGTGCGACCGCCCCCGAGGAGGCCCCTGTCGGGACGTGCATGGCGCCGGCGCCGTACGCCCCGGTGACCAAGGGCGGCTACACGGTCGTGCACGCCGAACTGCCGCCCCCGGCACGCCCCTGATCTGCCCGCGCGGCGTGCCCGGGGCCCGGGCCGTTCCGGGTGCGGTCGGGGGTCCCGGGCCCGGCCGTCGCGGTTTCGTCAGTGCGGCCGCCGGGTGGCGTGGTAGTGCTGGGCGAGCCGGGCGAGGGCGACCGCGCCGAGCAGGAGACCGAAGTCGCGCAGCGCGATGTCGTAGTGGCCGGGGACGGTCAGCAGGTTGACGATGATGCCGGCGAGCCAGCCGGCCACGAGCCAGCCCCCGAAGCGGGGTGCGAGCGCCACGGCGACGCCTGCCACGATCTCGACGACGCCGACGGCGTACATGGCCTGCTGGGCGCTGCCGGGGACGATGTCGTTGATCCACGGCGCGAGATAGACGGGCCAGTCGACGAGCAGGTTGGTGAACTTGTCCAGCCCGAACAGGACGGGCGCCACGGTGAACCCGATGCGCAGGATGACGAACGCCTGATAGCCGGGGTCGGTGAGCGCGGCCCGCCGTGCGGGGGCGGACGAGGTGGTTGTGGTGGGGGACGACATGGTGGGCGCCCTTCTTTCCGTCTTCGGTTTTCTGCCGAGCTTCTATCGACAACTCTCACTATCGATAGAAGCGCGGATCACCTCTTTAGTCAATGGCCATTGGTTTTACACTGGTGTTCGTGGACCACCCGAAAGAAGCACCCCGCCCGGATGCCGCGCCGGACCCGGATGTCTCCGCCGTCGCCGCCCTCGACGAGCCGACCCGCAGGAGGCTCTACGACCACGTCGCGCGCCGGCCGGGACCGGTCAGCCGTGACGAGGCCGCCGAAGCTCTCGGCCTGGCCCGGCAGACGGCCGCCTTCCACCTGGACCGCCTGGCCGACGAATCGCTGCTCGACGTCGTCTACGAGCGGCGCAGCGGACGCACCGGTCCCGGGGCGGGCAGGCCCGCCAAGCTCTACAAGCGCTCGGCCAAGCAGGTCGCCGTCAGCCTGCCCGAGCGACACTACGAACTGGCCGGGCGGCTCCTCGCGCAGGCCGTGGAGGCGTCCGAGGCCACCGGCGAACCGGTCAGGACCGTCCTGCACCGCGAAGCGCACCGGCTCGGCGCACAGCTCGCCGGGCAGGACACCACGGACGTGCTCGACCTGCTGGAACGGTACGGATTCGAGCCCCGCCACGACGGGGACGCCGTCGTTCTGGGCAACTGCCCCTTCCACGCGCTCGCCCGCGAACACACCGAGACGGTGTGCGGCATGAACCTCCACCTGCTGCGCGGCGTGCTCCAAGGGCTCGGCGAGGACGGCCTCCAGGCGTGTCTGGCGCCCGCCCCCGGCCAGTGCTGCGTCCGCCTGGAGCCGGCGCCCTCCCCGTCCACGGAGCCTTCTCCCCGGGCCGGGCGCTGACCGTCCGACCGCACAGGGCCGAAGCCGGGTTCGGACGACGGGTTGCAGTTGCCGCTGCGGCAGCTTCTACCGTCCTGACCAGGGCCGGAGAAACCGGCCCGGTGACGCACTCGTGAGGGAGCGGCGATGGAATGGCCGATCGCGGAGGTGGCCCGGATGTCGGGCGTGACCGCCCGGACCCTGCGGCACTACGACGAGATCGGTCTGCTGCCTCCGGCCCGGATCGGTGCCGGTGGCCACCGCTACTACGAGGAGCACCAGCTCCTGCTGCTGCAGCAGATCCTCGTACTGCGGGCCCTGGGCGTCGGGCTGCCCGAGATCGGCCGGATCCTGGCCGAGCAGGTCGACGAGGTGGAAGCCCTGCGCGGCCACCACCGGCGGCTGCTCGCCGAGCGGGACCGGCTCGACGCACTGGCCGGCACCGTCTCCCGCACGATCGCCGAACTGGAACAGTTTAGGAAGGACGGCAGACACATGACCGCCATCAACCGACCGGAGAACCTGTTCGAGGGCGTGCAGCCCTCCCAGTACGGACAGAACATGCGCGACTTCCCCGAACTCGCCGAGGATGTCGGCCGGCGGGCCGCCACGATGAGCCAGGCCGAGGCGGAGGCGGGGCACCGCGAGCGCACGGCGCAGATGATCCGGCTGGCCGAGCTCATGGCCGCCGGCAACCCGGTCGACACCGAACCCGTGCAGGCCGAGATCGACGCCCAGTACCGGGCGCTGTCGGAACTGCGCGCCGTCTCTGCCGACGAGTACCGCGCGATCGGGCGCTCCTGCGTGGACAACGACGCCTGGCGCGCCGCGTACGAAGCGATCGCCCCGGGCCTGGCCGCCTACCAGCGTGACGCCATCGAGGCGTACGCGGCGTCCGAGCTCGGCTGAACCATGACAGAGCCGCCGCCGGGGGACGACCCCGGTGGCGGCTTTCGTCGGTTCGCCGAGGCCCGTAGCGGAACATCGGGGCTCACGCCTCGGCGGGGTCGGGTGC
>NZ_JBSGZJ010000598.1:0-3468 GCF_053610925.1 Streptomyces sp. NPDC054847
GCGGTCGGCACCGCTCGCCGGGGACCGTTCAGCCTTGAGGCTACGGCTTCTCCCCGGCGTGGAGAGCACTCACCTCCTCGGCGGTGAGTGCCTTGTCGAAGGCGTGGACCTGGTCGATCGAACCGTTCCAGAAGTCGACGTTCCCGCCGTTCCACCGGGCACGGCCGACGGAGAGGGGGCCGGTGCTGACGTCGGCCGGGCCGGGTTCGGCGGTCGCCACCAGCTTGCCGTCGAGGTACAGCTTGATGTCGTTGCCCACGGTGTCGCGCACGCCGACGAGGTGGTACCAGCGACCGAGTTGGGGCACCGTCTCCACGCGGGCGCGGTGGCCGCCGGGTGTGCTGAACGCGAAGGCGCCCTGCCCGTACTGGAGGTAGAACGGATTCTCCTGGCGGCGGCCGTCCTGGCTGACGGCGGTCGCGTAGTTGCCGGGGACCGCGTCGAGCGTGACCCAGGCGGAGACGGAGTAGCTCTTGGTGGTGTCGAGCACCGGGCCCTCGGTCTCGGCGAACTGGCCCTGGCCGTCGAACCTCAGCGCACTGCCGCTGACGCCCGGCGTCCAGGTGGTGCCTGCGGTGAGCTCCAGGGGCTTGTTGTTGGGACCCTCGTCCCGTGCGGTGGTTCCCTGGCCCTCGTCGAGGGCCCAGTAGCCGCCGCCCTTCAGCTCGTCGCGCTCGCCCGCGGCGGCGCCGGCCGCGATGATCCTCCGGTTGATGTCGCGCACCTTGACCGGGTCGACCTTGATCTCCCGGCGGTCGTAGGTGTACAGCCCGTTGAGCTCGTTCTCCAGGTCGGAGATCTGGGTGTAGACGGAGCCGGACAGTTCGGCGCCGGCCTGCTCGAGGTAGAACTTCTCGGTGTTCTCGACGTACTTGCGGGTGAGCGCGTCCTTGTCGGCCACACCGCTGTAGATCACCGTGGGAGCGCCCGGCCACATGTGGCCCGGGGTGCGCAGCGTGAAGCCTCCGTGCTCGCCGTCCATCGCGGCCCGGTTCGCGTCGGGGAAGGCCGGGTCGGTGTTGTTGTAATCGTGGTGGTCGATGATGTCGCCCTTGCCCGAGTCGCCCTTGGAGTTGCAGCAGTTGACGCCGCTGTGGGCATTGACGACACGGGACGGGTCGGCGGCCTTGACCGACTCGGCGATGCGGCCGCTCTCCTCACGGTTCCACTCGCCCCAGCCTTCGTTGAAGACGATCCAGCCGATGACGGAGGGCGAGTTGTGATGCTGGCGCATCATCTCGCGGCCCTGGTCGACGAAGGCCTTCTGTCCTGTCTCGTTGGTGATGTTCCCGGAGACGAAGTCCTGCCAGACCAGCAGGCCGAGCCGGTCCGCGTGGTAGAACCAACGCGGCGACTCCACCTTGATGTGCTTGCGGACGGCGTTGAAGCCGAGCTTCTTGTGGGCCTGGAGGTCGAAGGCCAGGGCCTTGTCGCTGGGCGGGGTGTAGAGCCCGTCGGGCCAGAATCCCTGGTCGAGCGTGGCGAGGGAGAAGACCGGCTCGCCGTTGAGCACGAGCTTCTGGAAGCCGCCGACCTTCTCGATCCCGATCTTGCGCATACCGAAGTAGCTGTCGATCCTGTCGGTCGACCTGCCGTCGGTCAGCTTGACGTCGAGGTCGTACAGGTACGGGTCGTCCGGGGTCCACAGGTGCTGCTTCGCCACGGGCAGCCGCAGCTTGCTGTTGGCGGGCCCGCTGACCCTTCCGACGACCTCGCCGTTCGTGTCGCGGGCGATGGCCTCGACACGGGCGTTCGCGGAGGCGTCGTCGGACTCGACGGTCACCGCCAGGCTGCTGGTGTCGATGTCGGGCGTGGTGACGACGTTGTCGATCGAGGCGTCGGCGACGGGTTCCATCCAGACCGTCTGCCAGATGCCCGAGGTCTGGGTGTAGAAGATGCCGCTGGGGTTGGTGGACTGCTTGCCCATCGGCTGGTTGGCGCCGCCCGTGTCGGTGACCGCGACGACGACCTCCTGCGGTCCGGTGCCCTTGAGCGCGTCGGTGACGTCGGCGCTGAAGGCGTTGTAACCGCCGGTGTGTTCGGCGACCTGCTTGCCGTTGACCCAGACACGGGCCCGGTAGTCGACGGCGCCGAAGTTGAGCTTCAGCCGGTTGCCCCTGCCGACCTTCCAGTCACGGGGCACGTTCACCAGCTTGCGGTAGAACATGTGGTCCTCGTGCCGCTCGAGCCCGGACAGCTGCGACTCGACCGGGAACGGCACGATGATCTTCTCGTCGAGGTCCTTGCCGAAGACGGGCTGCTCGCCCGCGCCGGCGCCGCTGAACTGCCAGGGTCCGTTCAGGTTCTTCCATTTGCCGCGCACCTGCTGCGGGCGGGGGTACTCGGGCAGCGGGTTGTTCTTGTCGACCTTGTCGCCCCATGCCGTGGTGAGCCGGTGCGTGGAGGCGTTCCGCGCCGAGCGGATGATCTGCGGCACGGTCTCGGTGCCGGCCTTGAGGCCGCCTTCACCGTCGTAGACCACCTTGACCTGCTGGTTCTTCTGGATCGGCGCCGCGAGGGTGACGAGCAGGGAGTTGGGGTCGCCGGAGTCGACGGCGACCGAGCTGATCGGCATGGCCGTCGTGTCGGCCTCGATCTTCAGGTGGTCCTTGACCGCCTCGATGTCGCCGACCTCGTTCTCGAACCGGGCCCGTAGCTGCCGGCCGTCCTCGGCGACGGACAGTTCCACCGGGTAGACCTGGAAGCCGGCGGGCGGGGTGAAGGCCGTCTCGGGCACGAGCTGCTTGCCCATCGACGGACTCGACCACCGCAGGAACATGTTCGCCCCGCCGAAGTCCTGGAACATCTCCAGACGGAACTCGAGCTTCTCGCCGGCGGTCAGCCTGACCGGCGCGCTGGTCTGCTCCCTGTCCCAGTCGGGCTCCCAGTGGTCGATGACGGGCTTGCCGTCGATGAACAGCCGGAAGCCGTTGTCGCCGATGCCGTAGAAGGTGTAGTCCCCGGTGGCGGGCGCCTCGATCATGCCTGTCCAGCGGGCGGTGGTGTGCTCCGCGCGCCCGGTCAGCGACTCGAAAGTGGCCGCGAGGCCGGGGAAGTTGATCTGCGGATCGAGCGATACGCCGCCGAGGTCGGCGAAGTCCCGGGCACCGGGCGCCGACATGCTGAAGTACTCGCCCTTGAGGCCGTGCACCTCGATGGCGGCGTTCTCGGCGGCGGACCCTGACACGGTGCTGATCGGCTCGGCGGCCGATGCGGTGGGCACCAGGCCGCTGACCGGCAGCGTCAGGACGGCTGCGGTCAGCAGGGCCCACAACCTGGTTCTGGGGCGGGTGAGTTGTCTTGTCATCGAATCTTTCCTCGCACAGAGGGATCGGAGCCGGGCCTGTGAGGAGTGATGCGCAGATGGGATCCGGTGATGGGGGGTGTCCGCCCTCGAGGAAGGCGGCCTCCGCGTCCGGGCACGCTCGTCGAGCGGCCTCGGCCGTCGGCCGCCCACGGGGGCAGGGC
>NZ_JBSGZJ010000599.1:0-3460 GCF_053610925.1 Streptomyces sp. NPDC054847
GGGCGCGCCCGGCGTGCTGCTCGGCTCCTCGCCGGGCTTGTCGGACGGCTTGCCGCTGGGCTCCTCGCCGGGCTTGTCGCTCGGCTTGTCGGACGGCTTGTCGCTCGGCTCGCCCGGACCGGACTCCTGCGCAGGGCAGGTGTGCGAGAGGTTGAACTTCTTCAGATCGCCGCCCTTGACCTCGGCGGTGACAGCGGTGAGCGTGGCCCCCGGCTCCGAGGCGACGTAGGCGTGCTTGTCGGAGGGCGGGCCGAACGAGGTGAGGACCTGCTGCCCGCCGGGCTCGAACGTCACCGTCAGCTTGACGAAGACCGACTCGTTGCCGGGCAGCACGAAGTGCCAGCCGTCCTTGCCGTCCGGGACACCGGGGCAGTTGTCCTCCTGCGGAGCTGCCCCGTCCTGCGTGGTGGCGGTACGCGGAAGCGGCTGACGCAGCTCCACGGTGTACGGGTCGCTGCCGGTGGCGAGCGCCGGAGCAGCGCCTGCGACGAGGAGCAGAGAAGCCGCCGCGGGAAGCGCTGCGGCCGCCCAGCGGGTCCTGAGAATGGGCATTGAGATACCTCTGGGGCAGGTGAAGTGGAGGGGCCGTGGGAGGTGGCGGCTCAGCGTCCTGTGAACCGGGGGACCAGTCAAGAGGCGAAGTGCCGCATACACACCATGAGTTCACCCTCGTCCCGATAGTCCTGATAACGATCGGGTGAATGCACCGTTCCGCTACCGGGCCCGAACCGGGAAGCCCGCTCGATGCCTCCGTACGGGCCCGGACCGTCAGAGCGCCAGGAACGACGCCAGCAGCATCGCCCCGCCCACACCCGCCGCACCCCAGGCGAGCCGTGTCAGCCGCAGCCCGCCGCCGATCACCAGGGCCGCGAGCAGCAGCGCCCCGCCCAGGGGCACCCACGCGTACAGACCGCCGGCCGGGCCCGTGCGTACCGCCTCGACCGTGCCGGGCTTCAGGACGACGGCCAGCGTGACGCCCTTCTTCACCGCGACGGACTTCTCGATCGTCACGTTCGCGCGGTCGGGCGCCGGGTCCTGGGGCGTGTAGGCGCCCGTGCAGGTGTCGTCGTCGCACCGGGAGACGGTGAGCGTGCCGTGCTCACGGCCCTTGGAGAGCAGGATGTGCTGGGCAGTGCCCCAGGACGACCAGAAACCTGCGACCAGCAGCAGGAGGGCGACGAGCGCCATCACCGCGTTGCGAGCGTGGACCAGTATCCGGCCGGAGGAGTTCCGCTTCATGGGCCGCGATCCTTGGCCATGGGGCTACGCCGGGTCAACTCCGGCTGGTCGGGGACAGGCCGCGCGACCCCGGACGCGGGCCGAGGCACGCGCCCGCACGACTGGGCCGCGGCTCATCGGTACCGGGTCGTGTGCCCGCCGGGAGGAGCGCATGGAGGCGCTCACCGAATCCCGCTGCTACTCCTCCCTGAAGATCGCCTCGGCGGAAGCGGCGGTCACCGCGCGGGCGAGCCACGTGCGCATCAGCTGCGTGTCGTTGCAGGTGGCGACCCGCTCGCGGGCCTCGTCGGGGACGTCGAGGCCCCGCTGCTGCAGGACGAGAAGGATGGCATCCGCGAGGCTCTCCGCGCGGCCTTCCGCGCGGCCCTCGTCCCGGATCTCCTCGGAGAGCGGAGACGTGTAGAAAGAAAGATCCACGGCCACCAGATTCCTCCACTGATCTGCGGCCGGGCGGTTGCCCAGGCCCTGTGCGGTGAGTTCGACGATGGGGTCGGCTTCCGGTACGTCCCGCAGCGGGGCGGACAGCGTTCTCAGTGACTTTGCGTCATGCGCCGCCGCATCGCGAGGATCCGCGATCCGGCGGCGACGGTCACGGCAGCAAGTCGGTATCCACATGAACCTTCTTGCACGGCACGGGACCTGGCGTGACACCCGCACCCCAGTGGCCGGAGAGCGCCGCGACGGTCGGCAACCCACGCCGGACCCGGAGCCTTGATCAGGTCAGGAGTTGTACGTCCCCTGCGCCCGCTCCAGGCCGTCGATCACCAGGCACTCCACCGCGTCGGCCGCACGGTCCACGAAGTAGTCGAGTTCCTTGCGCTCCGCCGAGGAGAAGTCCTTCAGGACGAAGTCCGCCACCTGCATCCGCCCGGGCGGCCGGCCGATGCCGAAGCGCACCCGGTGGTAGTCCGGGCCCATCGCCTTGGTCATGGACTTCAGACCGTTGTGCCCGTTGTCCCCGCCGCCCAGCTTCAGCCGCAGTGTGCCGAAGTCGATGTCCAGCTCGTCGTGGATGGCGACGATGTTCGCCGTCGGCACCTTGTAGAAGTCACGCAGCGCCGTCACCGGGCCGCCGGACAGATTCATGTACGACATCGGCTTGGCCAGGATCACCCGCCGGAGGGCCGGCCCGGGAGCCCCGATCCGGCCCTCCAACACCTGCGCCTGAGCCTTCTGGGCGCGCTTGAACGAGCCACCGATGCGCTCCGCCAGCAGGTCCGCCACCATGAAGCCGACGTTGTGGCGGTTCGCCGCGTACCCGGGCCCGGGATTGCCGAGACCGACGATCAGCCAAGGCGCGTTCGTGTCGGACATCTGTGCTGCGTCTCCTCGTAGAGATGGCCGTGAACAGGGGAACGGGGCGGCGGGCCGCAGCCCGCCACCCCGTGGGCAGTCGTCAAGCTCGGGAAGAGCTTACGGCTCAGGCCTCGGCAGCCTCTTCGCCCGCGACCTCGGCGCCCTCGGCGGCCGGCTCCTCGGCCTGCGCGGCCAGGACCTGCAGGACGACGGTGTCGTCCTCGACCGTCAGCGTGGTGCCCTTGGGCAGCGTGATGTCCTTGGCCAGTACCGAGTCACCGGCGGACAGGCCCTCGATGGAGACCGAGACGGACTCGGGGATGTGGGTGGCCTCGGCCTCGACCGGCAGGGCGTTCAGCACGTGCTCGACCAGGAAGGCGCCCGGCGCCAGGTCACCCTCGGTGTGGACCGGGATGTCGACGCTGACCTTCTCGCCGCGCTTCACGAGCAGCAGGTCGACGTGCTCCAGGAAGCCCTTCAGCGGGTCGCGCTGCACGGCCTTCGGGATGGCCAGCTCGTTCGAGCCACCGAGGTCCAGGGAGATCAGGACGTTCGGGGTGCGCAGGGCGAGCAGCAGCTCGTGGCCCGGCAGCGTGACGTGGACCGGGTCGGTGCCGTGACCGTAGAGGACGCCGGGGACCTTGTTGTCGCGGCGGATACGGCGGGCAGCGCCCTTGCCGAACTCGGAACGGCGCTCGGCGGTGAGCTTCACCTCGGACATGTGCACTCCTCGTATTGAACAGAAATCTGGTGGCGGTCACCCGGCCACGACAGGCCTGCTACGAAGAGCGCGTCGATAACGGACCGCCGCACGAAAGTGCGGCCTCCCTCGCCGAGCAACTTCAGCAGTCTACCCAGCACGCTCCCTCAAGCCCAAAGTGGATCACTCCGGCATGCGCAAGGGCCGCCCCGCGCAATGCGGGGC
>NZ_JBSGZJ010000600.1:0-3457 GCF_053610925.1 Streptomyces sp. NPDC054847
AGCCTCGGTCGTCGCGAAGCTTTCGACGCTCGACCGCTTCCTCGCCCTCTGGATCCTTCTCGCCATGGGCCTCGGCCTCGGGCTGGGCCGGCTGATCCCCGGGTTGAACGACGCCTTGGCGAAGGTCGAGATCGGCGGCATCTCCCTGCCGATCGCGGTCGGGCTGCTGATCATGATGTATCCGGTCCTGGCGAAGGTCCGCTACGACAAGCTCGACGCCGTCACCGGCGACCGCAAACTGATGATCTCCAGCCTGGTCATCAACTGGATCCTCGGCCCCGCGGTCATGTTCGCGCTCGCGTGGATCTTCCTGCCTGACCTGCCCGAGTACCGCACCGGCCTGATCATCGTCGGTCTCGCCCGCTGCATCGCCATGGTCATCATCTGGAACGACCTGGCCTGCGGTGACCGGGAAGCGGCCGCCGTCCTGGTTGCGCTGAACTCCGTCTTCCAGGTCATCGCCTTCGGTGTGCTCGGCTGGTTCTACCTGGACCTGCTGCCCGGCTGGCTCGGCCTCGGCAACGGCGAGTCCCTGGACATCTCCATGTGGGAGATCGCGTTCAACGTCGTCATCTTCCTGGGCGTGCCGCTGCTCGCTGGTTTCCTGACCCGCCGGATCGGCGAGAAGAAGCTGGGCCGCGAGTCCTACGAGCAGAAGTTCCTGCCGAAGATCGGCCCGTGGGCCCTGTACGGACTGCTGTTCACGATCGTCATCCTCTTCGCCCTGCAGGGCAAGACCATCACCTCGCAACCGCTGGACGTCGCCCGCATCGCCCTGCCGCTGCTGGTGTACTTCGCCGTCATGTGGTTCGGCACCTTCCTGCTCGGCAAGGTGATTGGCCTCAACTACGAACGCACGACCACGCTGGCCTTCACCGCGGCCGGCAACAACTTCGAGCTCGCCATCGCGGTCGCCATCGCCACCTTCGGCGTCACGAGCGGCCAGGCGCTCTCGGGTGTGGTGGGCCCGCTCATCGAGGTCCCGGTCCTTGTGGCACTGGTCTACGTGTCGCTGGCGTGGCGCAAGAAGTTCACGGCCGCGCAGCTGGGTTCATGACGCAGAGCAGTGATGTGCTGGTGGTCGGCGGCGGCCAAGCGGGGCTCGCCGCCGGCTACCACCTGCGCCGCCTCGGCGTGGAGTTCACCGTCCTGGACGCCGACACGGCGCCGGGCGGGGCCTGGCAGCACACGGGGGACTCGCTGCGCCTGTTCTCCCCGGCGGCCTACTCGTCCCTGCCCGGACGGATCATGCCCGGCCGGCCCGGCGAGACGTACCCGGACGCCGGACACGTGGTCGACTACCTCGCCGACTACGAGAAGCGCTACGAACTGCCCGTCCAGCACGGCGTCCGAGCCCAGGCCGTGCACCGCGACGGCGGCCGGCTCCGCGTGGAGACCGATGCGGGGGACTGGTCGGCGCGGGCGGTCGTCAGCGCCACCGGCACCTGGTCGCGGCCCTTCCTGCCCGCCGTCCCCGGCCGGGACATTTTCACCGGACGCCAGCTGCACACGGTGGCCTACCGCCGACCGGCAGACTTCGCCGGTCAGCGGGTGGTCGTGGTCGGCGGCGGCAACTCCGGCGCCCAGATCGCGGCCGACCTCGCCCTGGCCGGCATCGACCTGACGTGGGCGACCCAGCGCCCGCCCCGCTACCTCGCCGACGACATCGACGGCCGGATTCTGTTCGACGTCGCCACCGCCCGCCGACGCGCGCTCGATGAAGGCCGCGCCGACAGCGGCGGTGTCGCCTCGCTCGGCGACATCGTCGCCGTTCCTCCCGTCCGCGCCGCCCGCGACGCCGGACTCCTCGCGGCCCGGCCGATGTTCACCCGGCTCACCGCCACCGGCGCCACATGGGCCGACGGCAGCCACGTCGAAGCGGACACGGTCATCTGGTGCACCGGCTTCCGCCCCGCCCTCGCCCACCTCGCCCCGCTGGGGCTGCGCGGCACACGCGGCCACATACCGACCGAGGGAACTCAGGCTGCCGGTGAACCGCGGCTCCACCTCCTGGGGTACGGCGACTGGACCGGCCCGGCGTCCGCCACCCTGATCGGCGTCGGACGAGCTGCCCGCGACGCCGCACGGCAGATCGCGCGGCTGCTGAGCACCTGATTACCCGACCGGCCGTCAGGGGCGGGCGAGAATGGTGCAGATGTCCGGTCGACGGCCGGCCGATCACGGTCACTGTCACCGACGGCACCGCCCGATGGAAACCGGTCGACGCGGTCGTCTTCGTCGGTCAGCGATCCAAGCCGGGCCCTGCGGTCAACGTGTGCTGCGACGCGCTGATCTTCTTCGCCGACGCCTCCACTGCCGAAGCGTGGACCCGGCAGCACTCAGAGGTCCACGGCCGGATCACCAGCCAGGCCGAAGCCCAGCGCATCGCCGGGCAGATCTTCGGCCCGCTCCTCGCCCAACACTGACGGCAGTGCCGGTTCCGTCCCCGCCCAAGCAGGGAACCACCCACCCCAAACACAACGACGCGTGAGTGGAGCAGCGCATCATGGGCCAGCACCCTGCGATGGACCGGCAGGCCGTACGCGACGACTACGCGCGCGCACGACAGACCTTCCACATGCTCCTGGACGCCGCCTCGCCGGCCGACCTCGCCCGCCCCAGCGACGGCACCCGGTGGACCAACCGCCAGCTGCTGTGGCACATGCTCTTCGGCTACATCGTCGTCCGCTTCCTGCTGGTCCTCGCGAGCGCCTTCAGTCGGCTTCCCCGCCCGTTGAGCAAAGCCTTCGCCCGGCTGCTGGACGCCGCGACCAGGCCGTTCGACCTGGTGAACTACCTCGGCCCGTGCGGGGCAGCCAAAGTGATGAGCCCGCGGTGGATGGGCGCCGTGTTCGACTGGGTCACCGCCTCCCTGGAGCGACGCCTCGCCGAAGAGGCCGAAGCCGACCTCGGCCGCGGAATGCACTACCCGGTCAGGTGGGACCCCTTCTTCAAAGACTTCATGACTCTCGCGGACATCTACCGCTATCCCACCCAGCACTTCGACTTCCACCATGGCCAGCTGACCGTCGACAGGCCCAGCTGAACGGAACCCGATCAGGATCACCGCGTACCGCACGCGTGGCGCCGAAGCGACCGCCGAGCACAGGAGTTGGGACAGTGGTTGCCTACATGATCACGGCCATCACGGCCATCACGGCCATCACGGCGAGGCACACCAGGGCTCCGATCAGTTGTACCGAGGAGACCGAGCGCCATGAGCAGCCACCAGCTTCCCGTCGTCGTCGTCGGAGCCGGCCCTGTCGGGCTTGCGGCCGCCGCGCACCTCCTCGAGCGCGGCCTCGAGCCCGTCGTCCTGGAAGCCGGCGACGCGGCCGGGGCCGCGGTGCGCGAGTGGAGCCATGTGCGGCTGCGGCCGGTCACCGCCGTGACCGACGCACGCGAACCGGTCACCGCCGGCAGCTGTTGCTGACCTGACGATGACCAACCTTCATAC
>NZ_JBSGZJ010000601.1:0-3455 GCF_053610925.1 Streptomyces sp. NPDC054847
CCTCGGGCGGACCGGCGGGCCGTCGGGCCTGCTGGGAGCAGCCTCAGCGGCGGCCGAGAGAGCAGTCGGTCAGCGGATCGCGGCCGGCACCGGGCATGGCCACGGTGTGACCGGCGGCCGGCTCCCTGCCCTGTCCGATCCACTCCTCCATCGCCGTGAACGCCGCGCGGTGACAGGGCGTCAGCGGGCGCAGCCGGTCGGGGAACACGTCGTACAGGGAGTCGACGTGGGTGCCGCCCTCGACGCGGTAGTAGCGGAAGAGGCCGTCACGGCCTGCCTCGCGCACCATGCGCGCGTACACGTCGGACCCCTCACCGATGGGCAGCAGCACGTCCAGCGTGCCGTGCAGGGTGATGAGCGGCTTCCCGATCCGGCCCGTCAGCGCGATCCGGTCCACGGCCCTGTGCACCTCGGGCGGCCGGGAGGCGTAGTCGTAGTCGGCGTCGCACGCCGGTGTCCCCGGAGCGCAGAACGGCGTCCCCGCCTCCGTGGCACCGTCGAAGGCGGGATCCAGTTCCTCGCGGTAGATCCGCTGCGTCAGGTCCCAGTAGTACTGGTGGTGGTAGGGCCACAGGAACTCCGAGCCCGCGGGGTACCCGGCCGCCACCATCTCCCGGTGCGCCTGCGCGACGCCGGCACCGCCCGCCGCGTACTTCGGATAGCTGCGCAGCGCGGGCGGCAGGAACGTCAGCAGGTTCGGGCCTTCCGTGCGCCACAGGGTGCCCTCCCAGTCCACCCCGCCGTCGTACAGCTCGGGGTGGTTCTCCAGTTGCCAGCGCACCAGATAGCCGCCGTTGGACATGCCGGTGGCCAGGGTGCGCCGCGGTGGCCGGTGGTAGCGCTGGGCCACGACCGCACGGGCGGCCCTGGTCAGTTGGGTGACCCGTTCGTTCCATTCGGCGACGGCCTCTCCGGGCCGCCGGCCGTCCCGGTGGAACGCCGCCCCGGTGTTTCCCTTGTCGGTCGCGGCGAAGGCGTAGCCGCGGGACAGCACCCAGTCGGAGACGGCCCGGTCGTTGGCGTACTGCTCGCGTACCCCGGGTGAACCCGCGACGACCAGGCCGCCGTTCCACCGGTCGGGGAGCCGGATGACGAACTGGGAGTCGTGGTTCCAGCCGTGGTTGGTGTTGCCCGCCGAGTCGTCGGGGAAGTAGCCGTCGATCTGGATGCCCGGCACACCGCTGGGCGTGGCGAGCCCGGCCGGGGTGAGCCCCGCCCAGTCCGCCTGGTCGGTGTGCCCGGACGCGATCGTCCCCGCCGTCGTCAACTCCGCCAGGCAGGAGAGCTCCTGGTGTCCGGCGCCGGGCACCCGCAGCGTCTGCTGCCGTGCGCAGTGGCCCGGCTCACGGGCTTCCGCGGCGGGGACGGCGGTCAGGCCGAGCAGCAGCGCGGCCCCTGCGACCACCCGTACGGCACGGCCGAGTCGGCCGGACCGTCCGCGGTGCTCGGGGGAGTTGCCTGGCGGCAGGACGAACGGCACGGGAGGGCCTCCTGGGATGAAGTGGCGGGCAGGGCGGACGTCCGGGGCACCCGTGTGCCGGGACGGTCGAAACGAAGGAGCTCAGGGGCAGTTGCCGTCGGCGATGACGTAGTGCCCGGCCGGTGACTCCTTGAGCGTGTGGATGACGAAGGTGTTGTAGAGGCCCATGTTCTGGCCGGAACCCTTGGCGTACGTATAGCCGCCGGCGGTCGTCGCCCGGCCCGCCCGGACATGCGCGTAGTTGCTGTCCGTCCAGCAGACCGCCGCCGCCCCCGTGGTGGACGCGGTGATCCGGTCCGACCGGGCGCCCTCCGCCCCGGCCGCGTCACGGGCGGCGACCCGGTAAGTGTGGGTGGAGCCCGCGGCGAGAGAGGTGTCCGTGAACGAGATGCCCTGCGGGGTGGCGACCCGGGAGCCGTCGCGGTACACGGCGTAGTCCGCGGCGCCGTCCACCGCCTGCCAGGCCAGGGCGATCGACGTGTCGTCGGCGCCGGTCACCACGAGCCCGGCCGGGGCGGGCAGACCGCCGGGATCCGGGTCGCCGCCGCCCGCCAGTCCGAAGAACCCGGTCACCCAGTGGCTGGAGCAGATCGAGTCGATGAAGTGCGCGGTGCCCGTACGGCCGCACTGCTCGGGGCCGCTGCCCGGGTCGACCGGCGTCCCGTGTCCGATCGCGGGCACCCGGTCGACCTCGACGGCGACCTGCCCGTTCCCGTCCAGATACTGCTCCCTTCGGGTGCCGTTGGCGCCGATCGTCGACGTTCTGTCGGGGGTCTGGCCGATCCCGTGCACGGCTGTCCACTGGTCCCTCAGCTCGGCCGCGTTCATCGGGGCGACCGTGGAGTCGTTGTCGCCGTGCCACACGGCCACCCGCGGCCACGGTCCCGTGTACGACGGGTAGGCGTCCCGGACCCGCTGCGCCCACACGGCCGGCGTACGGTCCGTGCCCGGGTTCATGCAGACGAACGGGCCGGTGTCCCGGGTGCAGTCGTACGGCATGCCGGCGATCACGGCACCCGCCTCGAAGACGTCCGGATAGGCGGCGAGCATGACCGACGTCATCGCGCCCCCCGCGGAGAGACCGGTGACGAAGGTGCGACCCGCGTCGGCACCGTACGCGGACTCCGCGTGGGCGACCATCTGCCGCACGGAGGCTGCCTCGCCCTGTCCGCGCCGGTTGTCGGACGTCTGGAACCAGTTGAAGCAGCTGTTCGCGTTGTTGGCGGACGTGGTGCCCGCGAAGACCACCAGGAAGCCGTGCCGGTCGGCGAATGTCGTCAGGCCCGAGTTGTCGGCGTACACCTGCGCGCTCTGCGTGCAGCCGTGCAGGGCCACCACGACGGCCGGTTCCGGCGCGAGCGACGCCGGCCGGTACACGTACATGTTCAGATTGCCCGGGTCGGCACCGAAGTCGGCCACGTGCTCGAGGGCGACGGCGGCGTGCGCGGCGGGAGCGGGGGAGACAAGCAGTCCGCCCGCGACGACGGCGAGCGCCGCGCCGAGCCGCCCGGCGGCCCGGCGCAGCCGGCGGACGGTCCGTACGCGCACCGGTTCGGGCGTGCTTCCACACAGCGGCATCCGGACCTCCCACAGGTGACGAGACGATTCCGGTCACAGTAGGAACGGTCCGTGCGCCGAGGAATGGTGACGCCACCCATAGCCGCGCCCGCCGACGGCGGTTCGCGCCCCCTTGTGCCGCCGGGCACCCGGCTGCTAAGTCCTGTCCGCCCGGACGGGGCCTAGATGAGCACCGATCCGAGGACGACCGGCGCGCGTGCCGGGTCCGGCGGGCCGGGAGCGAGGCCGTTCGTGCCGCCGGGCTGCTCCGGAGCCGGCTCCTCCGGCCCTTCGGGAGCCGGTCCGTCCGGGGAGTCGGCGCCCGACTCGGGCGCCGGTTCCACGGGGGGTTCCTGCGGCTCCGACGGGGGCTCTTCGGGTGGCGGTTCCGACTCGGGCGGCGGCGCCGGCGGTGACT
>NZ_JBSGZJ010000602.1:0-3434 GCF_053610925.1 Streptomyces sp. NPDC054847
GACCACAGCGGCCGCCGCTCCTCGAACGCCTCGGTCCGGGTCACAGAAGGCCGTCCCGGAAGCCCTGCCGCCACGACGGATACCGCAGCTCCCAGCCGAGCTCCCGCTTGGCCTTGGCATTGGAAAAGCCGCGCCCCTCGGTCATCATCGTCACCGCCACTTCCCCGGCCAGCAGCCGGGCCAGCCACTTGGGGACCCGCATCGGCGGCTTCGCGCCCGCGCACGCCGCCAGGTGGGGCAGCCACTCGGCGGCCGGGGCCGGTTCGTCGTCGACGATGTTGAACACGCCCTTCGCCCGTTGCTCCACGGCCAGGACGGTGGCGCTCGCCGCGTCGTCGACATGCACCCACGAGCTGTGGCCGGTGCCGCCCCCGACGAGCGGGAACTGCCGCTTGCGTACGAGCTCGACCTGGTCGTCGGTGGCACCGGGCCCGTAGAACCCGCCGTACCGCAGGGCCGCGCCGCCGGCCCTGACGACCACTTCGTCGACGTAACGGATCGCCTCCATCCCCGGGCGCGCCACCGTCCCCGTCATCGGGTCGAGCGGGTCCTCCTCCGTCTTCACCCACCCACCCTCGCGGATGCCGTTCCAGCTGGCGTAGCTCTGTGCGACGACATGGGACACGCCGGCCTTCTCCGCGGCAGCGAGCAGATGGTCCGTCCCCTCGGTGCGCAGCCGGTTGGTGGTGGCGAACCAGCGGTCCATGTGTTTCATGTCCGGCTTGCCGGAGTGCGCCACGGAGATCGCGGTCATCTGGTGCACGATCGCGTCGGGCCGGGCCCCGGCCACCGCGTCGGCGACCGACGCCGCGTCCAGCCCGTCCATCACGACGGCGTCCGCACCCAGTTCTTCCAGCAGGCCCAGTTTGGCGGCGCTCGTCGTCGTCGCCGTCACCTCGTGCCCCCTGGCCACGAGCTGCGGCACCAGTCGCCGCCCCAGGACCCCGGCCCCGCCTGCCACGAACACTCGCACGATCATCACCCTTCCTGGTTCCGAAACGGGCTCTCGCACAAGGGACGAGTGGGCCCGCTACGTCTGTGACACGGGACCGCGGCACCCGTGCCCACCTGTACGGATCCAGTGGTCACGTCGGTACGCCCCAGTGATCACGTCCGTTACGGCGACCGGCTCCTTAGACTGATCAGCAACCCCTCAAAACAGTGCATAACGATATATAACGATCCAGGACACATCCTCTCCCTCGGGGAGCCGCTCCCGGGAGGCGAGCATGACCACCCGTCGCACCCCCTTGCCGGGCGTCGGCACCCAGTTCGACTTCAGCACGGAAAGCGGCCATCACGTCTCGGTCGTCGTGCACAACGACGGCCGCCGCTTCCTCGGCTTCTACGGCGCTGACGACCCCGACGCCTGCCTGCTCTCGGTGCCGCTGGGGCCGGAGGAGGCCACGGCGCTGGCCCATCTCCTCGACGCCGAACCCATCGACGCCGTACGGACCGACGGCATCGACCTCGTCACCGAGCACATCCCCGTCGGCACCCGGTCGCCCTACGTAGGGCGGCCGCTCGGCGACGCCCGTGCCCTGACAAGAACCGGCGCGTCGGTCGTCGCCGTGCTGCGACGGACGGGGGCGCATCCGTCCCCCGGCCCCGGCTTCCGGCTCGCCACGGGCGACACGCTCGTCGCGGTGGGCACACGGGAGGGCGTCGACGCCCTCGCCGAGATCATCGCCGGAGGCTGACCGTGCACGACACGACGATGCTGCTGATCGAGCTCGGCGCGATCCTGCTCGGGCTGGGCCTGACCGGCCGCTTCGCGGGCCGCTTCGGTCTCTCCCCCGTACCCCTCTACCTCCTCGGCGGACTCGCCTTCGGCTCCGGCGGGCTGCTGCCGCTGAGCGCGAGCGGTGACTTCGTGGCCGTCGGCGCCGAAATCGGCGTCATCCTGCTCCTGCTCATGCTGGGCCTCGAGTACAGCGCGTCCGAACTGGTCGACAGCATGCGCACCCAGTACCCGTCCGGCGTCGTGGACTTCGTCCTCAACGCCCTGCCGGGGGCGGGCACGGCGCTGCTGCTCGGCTGGGGCCCGGTGGGCGCCGTCGCCCTCGGCGGCGTCACCTGGATCTCCTCGTCTGGAGTCATCGCCAAGGTCCTCGCCGACCTGGGCCGCCTGGGCAACCGCGAGACGCCGGTGGTCATCGGCGTGCTCGTCATCGAGGACCTGTCGATGGCCCTCTACCTGCCGCTGCTCACCGCGGTGATCGCCGGGCTGGGCCTGGCAGGCGCGGGTATCGCGCTGCTGATCTCGCTCGGCACGGTCGGCCTCGTGCTCTACGTGGCCCTGCGCCACGGCCGGCTGGTCAGCCGGGCGGTGTCCTCCGACAACCCCGAGATGCTGCTGCTCGTCGTGCTCGGCCTCACCCTGCTGGTCGCGGGCATCGCCCAGGAGCTCCAGGTGTCCGCAGCGGTCGGCGCGTTCCTGGTCGGCATCGCCCTGTCGGGCGAGGTCGCGGAGGGGGCGCGGAGAATCATCGCGCCGCTGCGGGACCTGTTCGCGGCGGTGTTCTTCGTCTTCTTCGGCCTCTCGACCGACCCGAACGAGATCCCGCCGGTCCTGCTCACCGCGCTCGCGCTCGCCGCGGTCACGATGCTGACGAAGACGGCCACAGGCTGGTACGCGGCCCGCCGCGCGGCCATCGGCGCCCGCGGTCGCTGGCGTGCGGGCGGCACACTGGTGGCCCACGGCGAGTTCTCGATCGTGATCGCGGGCCTGGCGACCGCGACCGAGCCGAGGATCGGCCCGCTGGCGGCGGCGTACGTCCTCATCCTCGTACTCATCGGCCCACTCACGACCCGCTGGACCGAACCCCTGGCCTCCTGGCTGCTACGCCGCCCCCACACGGTGAGCGGCCCGACGCCCGACCGACTTACGGACACTCCGCCGGAGCGCACGGGGAGCACTCCGGCCGACCCGGCGGGCGCCGCAGCCGAGCCGGCGACAGACACTCCGGCCGGCCCGGGAAGGGGCACTGCGACCGACCCGGCGGCGGGTCCACCGGCCGGCCCGGCGGACACTCCGGCCCACCCGGCGGCGGATCTACCGGCCGGCCCGGCGGCCGCTACGACCGACCCTGCGGGCGCTCCGGCCGACCCGGCAAGGGGCGCTTCGACCGACGCGGCGACCGACCTCTCGGGCACTACCGACGACCCCGCGGCGGGTCCGGAAGCGGGCGCGCCCGAGAGGATCGCGCGTTGGACAAGCGGGCGACGACGGGGGGACGATCGCTCGTAACGGGGCTCGGGCGGGTGTCGAAACCGGCGGACGCCGCCGGTGCGTGAAGCCGCGAGGCGGTGAGCCCGCCGGCCGCCGGGCCACGATGCGGCGAGGCCGCTGACGCCGCCTACTCGTCGGGCGTAGGCCGGCGCGGGCGCCAACGCGCACGGGGGCGCCGAATGTCACGCACGAGGGTGTAGAC
>NZ_JBSGZJ010000603.1:0-3417 GCF_053610925.1 Streptomyces sp. NPDC054847
CCCTCCGACAGGCGGCGGGTCATCCCCGGAGTCACAGGCGCCGCGCGGAGTCGGGGGGCCCGTGCCGGCGGGTGGTGCGGGGCAGGCCCGCAGCGGGACGCAGCCCGGGCAGGACGGCACGCACACCGGCGCGGTGTTCTTCGGACGGCAGCGGGAGCTGAAGGCGCTCGTCGCCGACATCGAGCGCGCCGGTCTCGACACGCTCGCCGGCCGCAAGGCGCCCCGCGCACGGGTGCTCCTGATCGCGGGGCGGCCCGGCTCCGGGCGCTCCGCGCTGGCGCGACAGCTCGCCCTCAGGCTGGGCGACCGCTACCCCGACGGCATCCTCTATGTCCGGCTCACCGAACCGGACGGCCGGCCGGTCCCCATGGACCAGGCGGCACGCGGACTGCTCGACCGACTCCGGATCGCCTCGCCGCCCGGCGCGGGCGACGACGAACTGACCGAGATGGTGCGCGAGGCCCTCGCCGTACGCAGGGTGCTGCTGCTCATCGACGACGCCACGGACGCCGAGCAGGTCGACCTGCTGCTGCCGCAGAACCCGGACTGCCTGGTGGTCGCCGTGTCCCAGGGCCCGCTCACCGGCATCCCGGACGTGAGGCCCTGCACGCTCGGCGGAATGGACGCCAAGTCCGCGATCGATCTGCTCACCACCTTCACCGGGTCCGTGCGGATCACGGTGGACCCGCAGGCGGCGGAGGCGATCGCTGAGGAGTGCGGCGGCCAGCCCGCCGCTCTGGTGCTGGTTGGCGGCTGGCTCGCGGCCCGCCCGAACGCCTCCGTCGCCGACGCCGCCAAGCGGCTGCGCACTCTCCCCGACGACGCGGGCCGGCCGACCGGCGCCAGGCCCCTGACCAGGGCGTTCCGGCTGGTGTACGAATCACTGTCGCAGTCGGCCGCGCGCACACTGCGGCTGCTGGCCCTCGCGCCCGCCGGCCGCGCGGACGCGCACACCGCCTCCGCGCTCGCCGGATGCTCCGTCTCGGCCGCCCAGGAGACCCTCGATCTTTTCGCGGGGCTCGGACTGCTGCGCCGTGCCGGGGCCTCGTTCGAGGTACCGGGTGCGCTCGCGCCGCTGCTGCGCACCCTGATGGAGAGCACCGACCGGCCCGCCGAGGTGCAGCTGGCGCGGGCCAGGATGCTCGAGCGGACCGTACGGCGGCTCCAGGCCTGCCGGGCGATCACCGAGCCCGAAGGCTCCCCGGCCCGCAAGAAACTGGCCGCCCTGCCCCGCGCCCTGCGGTTCACCTCGGCGTGGGCAGCCGGTGAGTGGCTGCGCGCCGGCCGGCCGGAGCTGCTGGCCGCCGCCCGGCTCGTCGTCGACGACGGCGAGCTGGACACCCTGGCACGCCGGCTCGTCGCCGCCCTGGTCAGGGCACTGGCGGCGCACTGGGGCACCGAGGCGGCAGCCCCCGAGCTGTACGGGCTGCACCAACTGGTCCTCGACGTCGCCGAGCGGCGCGGACTGCACCGTGAGCAGGCCGCCGCGCTGCTCAACCTCGCCGACCTGGACGCGCAGACCGGCCGCACCGCCGACGCGCTGGCCCGCTACCGGGCCGCGCTCGACGCGGGCCGAGCCGCGAACGACCCGTACGCGACGGGCCGCGCGATGGAATCCGTAGGCGGCGCGTACCAGGCGCTGGGCGACTGGCAGCGGGCGGCCGACTGGTACGGCCGCGCCCTCGCGCAGCGCCAGGCCCGCGGTGAGCGTGCCGACGAGGCGCGGCTGTACGGACGGCTCGGCACCGCGCACACCTACGCGGGACGGTACGGGGAGGCGCTGCGCAGTTGGCGGGCGGCCGCCGCCGGCCATCGCAAGGTCGGTGATCTTCCGTCCCAGGCGCGGGCGTTGAGCGAGGCGGCCCGCGTCCAGGAGTACGCCGGCCGGCCGGAGGAATGCCTGCGGACCTGCCAGGACGCGGTGGACCTGGCCCGGCGGGCCGGGGACACACGGCTCCAGGCAGCGCTCCAGCTCAGGCTCGCCGACACCCTCGACCGGCTCGGCGACCCGGCGGCGGCCGGGCTGCACCGCGTCACCGCGGAAAGAATGCTTGGAACAGAGGATTCAACCTACGAAATCCGTGGCAGTTCGCTCGAAGGTTAATGCTTTGCAAGGCTAGACAGCGGGAAATCCTTCATTAGACTGGCAACGCCACAGCTTCTCGTGGTGTGTCCCGGTATGCCTGCGTGCATCTGGGTACGCGCGTCATCGACCGATAAATCCCCTGAGTCAAGGACCGTGATCGACGTGAAGGTCGGCATCCCCCGCGAGGTCAAGAACAACGAGTTCCGGGTGGCCATCACCCCCGCCGGCGTGCACGAGCTCGTGCGCAACGGGCACCAGGTCCTCGTCGAGCAGAACGCCGGTGTCGGCTCCTCGATCACGGACGACGAGTACGTCGCGGCCGGAGCCCGGATCCTGCCCACCGCCGACGAGGTCTGGGCCACCGCCGACCTGCTGCTGAAGGTCAAGGAGCCCATCGCGGAGGAGTACCACCGTCTCCGCAAGGACCAGACCCTCTTCACCTACCTGCACCTCGCCGCCTCCCGCGAGTGCACCGACGCCCTGCTGGAGTCCGGCACCACGGCGATCGCCTACGAGACGGTCGAGGTGAACCGCACCCTGCCGCTGCTCGCCCCGATGTCCGAGGTCGCGGGCCGCCTGGCCCCCCAGGTCGGCGCGTACCACCTCATGCGTTCGGCCGGCGGCCGTGGTGTGCTCCCCGGCGGCGTCCCCGGCACCCAGGCCGGCAAGGCCGTCGTCATCGGCGGCGGCGTCTCCGGCTGGAACGCCACGCAGATCGCGGTCGGCATGGGCTTCCACGTGACCCTGCTCGACCGGGACATCAACAAGCTGCGCGAGGCGGACAAGATCTTCGGCACCAAGGTGCAGACGATCGTCTCCAACGCCTTCGAACTGGAGAAGGCCGTCGTCGAGGCCGACCTCGTCATCGGTGCCGTGCTCATCCCCGGAGCCAAGGCGCCGAAGCTGGTCACCAACGAGCTCGTCGCCAAGATGAAGCCCGGAAGTGTACTTGTCGACATTGCAATCGATCAGGGTGGCTGCTTCGAGGACTCCCGTCCGACCACCCACGCCGAGCCGACGTTCAACGTCCACGACTCGGTCTTCTACTGCGTCGCCAACATGCCGGGTGCGGTGCCGAACACCTCCACCTACGCGCTGACCAACGCCACACTGCCCTACATCGTGTCGCTCGCGAACAACGGCTGGGTCGAGGCGCTGCGCCGTGACCCGGCGCTCGCCAAGGGGCTCAACACCCATGACGGCAAGGTGGTTTACCGTGAGGTCGCCGAGGCGCACGGCCTCGAGAGCGTCGAGCTCAGCGCGCTGCTCGGCTGATCGGTCAACCAGCGGCGTCAACCTCACGAGTCCGGCCGGACCTTGCTCAGCAAGGT